>JBELAJ010000760.1:0-2650 GCA_049508935.1 Terriglobia bacterium
GGCTCTCCGCGGTCACAAAGCGTGCGCCCGGGACGCCGTCAAGACGTTCGGCGCGCCGCGGGGGTGGTGTGTTTAAAAAGTCCTTGACAGAGCCGACGACATTATAGATGCGCCAGCCAGCCAGCGCTACTCAGACAGAAAGTCCGGCAGAGGAAAACGCCGGCGAAACTCCAAAATCGCCGGAACAAAGCGAGAATGTTATAGAAAACAAAGGATCGGCCGCGGAAGGGGTGTGCGGATGAGGGGTTGTTGTTCTCTGAATTCTCATCTCGTAGTTCAGGCAGCAGCGCCCATTACTCGTCCCGCCGGAAGTACCATTGATCGCCGTTGCTCCGCCGTTGGCCCTCTTATTGCTACGAAACGAACCCAAGGTTTCGGGCATCCAAATTGTATATCTAGGCAGTGATTGGGCTTTTACAGGAATGAATGCTGGATACCCAAACAGCGGCTTCCGGGTCTACGGTCGAACGCTACGAAACGCTTCTGCGGGTTTCGCAAGCCCTGATTTCGCGCCACTGCTCTGAGGGGCTGTTTGACATTCTCGCCCGCGAATTGCGCGCGGTAGTGAGCTTCGATTTCTTAGGTGCCGGTATATACGATGACAAGCTCCACGAAGTGCACCTGAAGTGTTTCGATCCGTCGGGGGGACGTCTGACTGTTCCCAAGCTCGCGCCCGAAGAGACCTTTACCTGGTGGGTTTACCAACATCAGCAGCCCTTGATCATTCCCAACTTGAATGAAGATAATCGCTTTCCGCGGGCGGTGGAGGTGCTGAAGGCGCATGGCATTCGTTCGGTATGCTCACTTCCATTGACGACTAGACAACGGCACCTTGGGAGTCTGGGGATAGGTAGCAAAGACCTGGACGCCTATGGGAGCGAGGAGGTCAGCTTCCTTTCGCTCGTTGCCAACCAGGTGGGGCTGGCCCTGGACGCCGCGCTCAGCTTCGAGGCGTCGGAACGAGCGCAACAAGAATTGCAGCGGAAGCACGCCGAACTCCAGGCCGAGCGCGACCGCCTTCAGTTGCTCCTCGAGGTCACCAATCAGGTAGTCTCCAACCTGGATCTCCGCGACCTCCTGCGGGCCATGTCGGCAAGTGTCAGACGAGTGATGCAGTGCGATGCCGTAGGAGTGGCGCTCGCGGATTGCGATGGTCGGCACCTGCGGATGCACGCCCTTGACTTTCCTGAAAGTAACGGAATCATCCAGGAAGAGCGCGAGATTCCAATCGGTGAATCGCATCTGGGTACTGCGTTCCAGACGGGTCAAGCTGTGGTGTTGAACCGGATTGACTTGTCCGAAGCCTCTCCCGAAAAATTAGGTCTTGCCGGAGCCGAGGGCATCAGATCCTCCTGCTCCATACCGCTGGTCAGCCGCAATCGCACTGTCGGCGTTTTGGCGCTCGCGCGACGGGGGGAGGTGCCTTTCAGTCAGGAAGAAGTTCACTTCTTGACACAGATGGCTGGCCAGATCGCTATTGCGATGGAGAACGCATGTGCCTATCGCCAGATCGCCGATCTGAGAGACAAGCTGGCACAAGAGAAGCTGTACCTGGAAGATGAAATTCGGACTGAACTGAATTTTGAGCAGATCGTGGGCAATAGCCCGTCCCTCCGTCGGACGCTCCATCAGGTGGAAACCGTCGCACCGACAGAGTCCACAGTGCTGGTATACGGCGAGACTGGCACCGGCAAAGAGCTGGTGGCGCGCGCAATTCACGACGGGAGCCCGCGCCGCGTAGGGGCGTTTGTCAAACTGAATTGCGCCGCCATTCCGACAGGGCTCTTGGAGAGCGAACTCTTCGGGCATGAGAAGGGTGCCTTTACAGGTGCGGTCGCGCAGCGCATCGGCCGTTTCGAACTAGCCAACGGGGGAACCATTTTCCTTGACGAGATCGGGGAAATCCCTCTGGAATTGCAGCCCAAGCTTCTGCGAGTGCTACAAGAGCGGGAGTTTGAGCGCTTGGGAAACTCTCGCACTCTCCGGACCAACGCGCGGCTGATCGCCGCCACTAACCGGGACCTGGCCGCCATGGTGGAGGAGGGGAAATTTCGCACGGACCTTTTCTATCGCCTGAATGTTTTTCCGGTACAAGTGCCGCCGTTGAGGGAACGGACGGAAGATATCCCGCTGCTGGTTCGGCATTTCGCGCAGGAGTTTTCTCGGCGCATGAACAAACAGATCGATACGATTCCTTCCGAGACCCTGCAGTCGCTTACCCGATATCACTGGCCCGGCAACATCCGGGAACTTCAGAATGTGATCGAGCGGGCGGTGATCCTGTCGCCCGGGCCGGTGCTGAGGGTTTCGCTCTCCGAGCATAAGCAGCGCGCGGCGAAGAGTAAGGCTAGCCCCAGCAGGTCCGATACACTCGAGGAAGCCGAGCGCAAGCACGTTCTCGGCGTGCTCGAAGAAACCAATTGGGTACTGGCCGGACCTAACGGTGCAGCCGTCCGTCTCGGGATGAAGAGATCCACGCTTCAATATCGCATGGGTAAGCTCGGGATCTCTCGAGTTTCCCAGTCGGTAACTAGTAATACTAGGTTAAGTAGTTCTTGCTCATCACTGCGGTGTGTGCTACAGTGCCAGCATGACACCCCAGAGCCTGAAAGGCCTCGAGATTCGTCTGAGGCATTTTCTCGAAGACTTG
>JBELAJ010000761.1:0-3397 GCA_049508935.1 Terriglobia bacterium
CTCGCTCGGGACGGGAAGATCCCTGGCGTCCGTATCGGCAAGCTGTGGGCTTTCCGGGCGTCAACACTGAATCGCTGGCTGGAAAGCAAGATGCCGACCTGAGGATGGGCTTTGGGTGGCGGACATGCTTCTCGACTTACGCTAGGCGTATCGGGTAATCTGGACCAAGCCATCCGTGTCGCCTCGAATAAAGGAGGAATAGATGAGGCGCACGAGCTATCAGAAAGGTAGTCTCAAACTTGCGGATCGCCGAAATGGAAAGGCTTGGGAGTTTCGATGGAGAGAGGTTCAGATAGACGGCTCCATTCGCCGAAAGAACATCGTTATCGGGACGTTGGAGGAGTTTTCGAGCGAGTCGGCAGCCCAGGCCGCAGTGGACGCACTCCGCCTGGAAATCAACCGACAAACCCCACAACAACTCGTCAAGGACATCAGCGTGGAAACACTTGTGAACCATTATTGCCAGCACGAACTGCCGGACGTTTTCATCGCGACAAAGCCGGCACCGAATGCGGCAGGAGAGGAACGCAAATCGTATGCCACGCAGGTAACTTACGACGGGTATCTCAGAAAGTGGATCCTTCCCCAGTGGCGCTCATACCGGCTCACGGAAGTCAAAGCCGTAGAAGTAGACCGCTGGCTGAAAACGCTTCAACTAGCAAGAGGCAGCAAGGCGAAAATCAGAAACATTATGAGCGGGCTGTACTCTCATGCAATCCGGTGGGAGTGGGCCGAGATGAATCCAATCAAGAGTGTACGGCAAAGTGCAAAGCGGCAAATGACTCCGGATGTACTCATGCCGGAGGAAATCGCGGCAATTCTCAAGCAAATGTCAGGTCCACTCCGCGCGATGATCGAACTGGACGCCTTTACCGGGTTGCGCCGGGGCGAGTTGATCGGTCTTCGGTGGGAAGATGTGGTGTTGCACGTTCGCAGATCGGTTGTTGCCATGGTAGAGGGTGCGCCCAAGACGGAGTCTTCCCAAAAGGACGTCCCCTTGGACGCGCAACTCGCCGAATCACTGTCCGAATGGAGGCAGCGCTCAGCATTCACAGCTCCCACCGACTGGGTGTTTGCCTCACCACACAAGAAAGGCAGGCAGCCCTACTGGCCAGGTACACTTTGGCGTTACTACGGCAGACCTGCTGTGAAGCTCGCCGAGGTGAACAAGCATGTCTCGTATCATACTTTCAGGCACACATTCGGAACACTCCTCAATGCCAACGGGGAGAATGCGAAAGTCGTGCAGGAACTCTTGCGCCACGCCAGTATGAAGGTCACAACCGACGTCTACATGCAGGCGGTCAATCCCCAGAAACGCGAGGCGCAGAGCAAACTAGTGAGGATGGTCCTGAAAAAGCCGCCTTCTCAGGGCTAAGTGGACCAAATTGGACCATGATCGAAAACGGCCAATTCTCGGAAGTTCTTTAGAATGTTGGCGTCCCCGGCGGGATTTGAACCCGCGTTACCGCCGTGAAAGAACGGGACCTTAGTGGAATAGCAAGGAATTACAGGAACACGGACGCACTGGATGGCGTCTCAAGGACCGCAGGAAACAAATTAATGTGTCCCCGATGTGTCCCCGCCAATTCTCTTCCCCGGGCAACCTACGATAGGTCTCGTCCGAATATTCTTTGTCCGGCCCGGTATCAGCCGGAGAGCTTGCATCATGGCGCTATACCTAGGACCCCCTAATGGCGCAGTTGCGAACTCTCTTCAAGGTGATGGACTTTCTTTTGAGCGGTTCCCATCCTCAAGACGTACTATCAGCGCAAGCATGGGGAAATAAGGACTTTGTTGTCTTAAAGTCGTGCCAGTGATTCGCGGATCAGTGATCACGATGCCGCTCGTGCCGTGATTTGATGTGTTTACGAGTCAAATCATCGAGGGTTGTGTGCGCATCGTGTGCGTGCGGCTAGCCGGAGCGGGGCATCGCACCGGCCGACTCGCGCAGTCGCTACCGCAACTCGGGATGGTAGCGCCGTCGCGTCTGATAGCGGGCGCTCGGCAAATAGGGAGATGGCCCAGTCTGCTTCACGGCCCGATTGCTGGGAGATATCAAGACAGATTCTCGGCATCGTGTCCGAATCAGTCTCCGGTAGAGACAACCTAAGCCCAGTCTTGCCGGTTTCAAGCTGACTTCGCCCCGCCCTTGCATCATCGTTAAGGCGGTGTAGTTCAGCCTCCAAAGACGATAAGCACAGGCTTCTCATGCCGAGAGTGAGCCCCGAGTCTACGGGCTTCCAATCGCTGACTTCTTTACCCCTGGGGAGCCGAGGCACAAAGTGCGAGACTCCCCTAGTCAGAGCACGTTAAAGTGGTCATGCGGCTTCTCGGATGAATAGACCAGGCTCTTGAGACCGGCGACTACTCCACCCACCAGAACAAGTCCACCAAATACTGCGATGATAACCATGGCTTCCTCCTCAAACTATGATTCGAGCAGCTCCAGCCGCTCGTGCCCTACTCTTTAGTTCCTCTACGATGTGTTCGTTATGAACGCCCCTAGCAACCAGCTTCGCGCGTTGGCCGATCATGTCCATACGAATCGCCTTTCCGTTCGAGTCGATGAACGTCATCCCGCTGATATCAACTACGATCGTCTTACCAGAAGCTGCTTGCTGAGCACTTTCCCCTGCCGATTCGAGTTCCGATGCCCAAGGCGAGAACAACCTACGCTGCAGCCTCATCCTGCACTCTGTCCCGCCACTGAGAACCGTGACCTTCCGCATCGGGCACCTGCCAACTACAAATAGTGAAGGCAACCGCGTGGCCAAAGCCGCTTCCACTGCTGGTTCCGTGCAACCTATTGAGGCAATTTGGAGATTCACAAAATGTCAACTCGAGGGAACTCACCAAAACGTCGCAAATTCGCGAAAATCGCGAAATGACCATGCGCGAGTCCACGTGTTTTCAGTAGCTTATGAATGGACTCTGTCTTGCACCGTGCAGAGTCGGGAAAGAATGTAGTGAGCCGAGTGCCATGATTTTCTGGTCAACATCTCGAAAACGACTGGGCGGACGCGGTGCTTCTCTAACTTTTGGCGTCCGAGTTTCTGTCGCACTGATCCTTTTTTCACTCGCCTTCGTTCCTGTCGTGGCCACCCATGCGGAACAATGGCAGCAACTCGATGCGCATGGATACATCAACGATTTTGCAGGTGTGCTCGACGCGGCGACCGTAGAAGAACTGACGCGACTCTGCGGGGAAGTTGACCAGAAAGCCAAGGCCCAGATCGGCGTTGTCACGATCAAATCCTTGGAGGGCGATTCTGCAGAAGACTTCGCGAACCACCTTTTCCAGAAGTGGGGAGTGGGCTACAAGGGAACGGACCGAGGCGTGATGGTGTTGCTAGCGGTCGACGATCACAAATATTGGACGGAGGTTGGGTACGGA
>JBELAJ010000762.1:0-2604 GCA_049508935.1 Terriglobia bacterium
AAGAGTCTTCTCCTCCCCTCCCGGAATTCCGCCCGGCGCTTCGGCCCTATGTTCCTGTGGCCTGCGGCGGGTTGCGCCCATCTCGCCGCAGTGTCAACCTCACCGCGGGTATTTTCCCGCCCAGCCCCCGCCCACAAAGCCTATGCGAATCTGCCCGACCGCCTCCGGTGCGCCCAGACTAACTATTTCGCGCACCTCCAACCTCGGATGCGGAATCGCTGGCCAAAAGGCTTTGTCGTTGACGTGCTGGCGACTCATTTGGGACAATGTGTAGAGATTCCCGAAACTGGAGAGGGCCCGTGGCAGAGTATTACATTCCGGTAGGCGAAGTGGTCAAGCTGGAGCCGAAGTCGGAAGGCATTGAGACTCCACGCAAAAAGCGACCCAAAGAATTAGCAGTCATCACCGAGTGCTGCACCGGTTGTGCCGGCTCGCCGGCCTGTGTTCCTTACTGCCCCGTCGCCGACTGCATGTATTGGGTGGAGGACGAAGACCACCCTCCCTTCGGACGTATCGAAGTCGATCCTCAACTCTGCATTGGCTGCAAGAAGTGCATCAGCAAAGGTCCCGACGGCTGCTTTCTGGACGGCTGTCCGTGGGACGCCATCGAGATGATCCCCACCGAAGAAGTGGAAGCGCAACTGGGGACGAAGTTCACGTTTTAGCTTCCCGCCAACGAAAACTCAAGCGTTACAAGTGTCATGGAGTGCGGCAGCGGAGCTGCCGCCCTGGAATTCAAGCGAACGGCGGTAGCTGGCGCTACCGCACTCCGAGGCGCTTCGCGCATTTTCATGGTTTCCGGGTGCCTGTCAGCCGACGGGCATGAGCGACTGCAATGAAAATAGCTCCCCTCCTCCGAAGGAGGAGGGGGTAGGGGGTGGTGGCTCGAGGCTCAACCACCCCTAACCCCTCCTTATCCAAGGAGGGGAATCACGCCGCCATTGTCATGCCAAGTGTTGAGCCGAAACACCGTGGAATCTGCGCTCAGAATGACAATTCACGGGGTCCTATTTGACGCCGCTGCTACGCGCTGTCCTCATCCGAATGGCCTGCGCTGTGAGGACAGCTTGCTGGCGGACCCGCTCGGGCATTCCCGGAACTCCGGCAGCAAATTGGTCGACCTCGGGCAGGGTTTCAGTGTGCCCAACCAGCACTAGCGCACGCAAAGCTTCAAACACCTCCGTCTCACCCGGGCTAATGACGGCAATCGCGTCGCCCGCGCCGACGTGCGCACCGTCTTTGGCCACGAGGCGCGCAATTTTACCGGCGATCGGCGAAACAACATCTACGCGGTTCACGTCGTTCGCGGTGCTGATGCGCGCCACGACGTCGCCGCTTTGAACCTTTTCCTGTTCTTTGAGCCGGAAATCGAGTGTGCCCGCCTGTGGTGAATTCAGCGTGAAGGGTTCGAGCATTGCCTGCAACTGTGGCTCTCCCGCCGCATCGCCGAAACGCGCCAGGGCCAGCGCGGAATTCGAGCGCACCAGCGGCGCAGGGTCATCGACGAGGCCGCGCAACGTTCGGTGGAACGCCTCGTAATGAGTGTCCTGGCCCATCACCCAAGCCGCCATCGAGCGCAACTGGGGCTCTTTAATCCCGGCTAGACGGATAACCTCCGGATACCAGCGCCTCGCCGTCGCGTCGCCGCGCGCCATCCGATCCGAAAGCTGCGCCAAGGCGTGCTGGGTTTTGTGCGGCACAGAAGTATCCGCAAGGCACTCGCCCATCTCCTGATCGCCCAAGGGCCTTCCGAACCACGTTTGATACCAGAAAAGAAATGTGACGAGAACCACGAGGATCGGAACGACGAATATGAACGTGTTCCGTGGCGAGCCGGGCTGGAAATTCAGTTTTGGCACTCTTGAGGAATCAGAGGTCATATCTCAGAATAGAATAGCGCGGGATCGAGGCACGCGTCCACGTCGTGGAGTGCGGCAGCGAAGCTGCCGCCGTGCACGCCGTCAGGATCGGGCTGGGGTGGGGCGTCTCGCCATATCCGCGGCACAACCGCGGCAGCTTCCGCTGCCGCGCTTCAGGGAGGGAAACGTGACAGCGGACAAGGCTTGCCCGAACTCGAATCGGGCCGGATTATGCGCATCTTGTAAGCAGGTTCGCATCATTCGATCTGATCGAGGTTCAGTTTTCTACCTCTGCCGGCGGAGCGCCACGGATCCCACCTATCCGCAGTATCCGCGTCTGCCTGTGCTGTTCTGCCGCGGGTACGAGGCGCAAGAGAAAGCCGCCGGGGCCAGGAACGACAGGCCTACGGGTGATGCGGAACCGAGCGAGTAGCCCCCTCGCCCGTCCCCGTCAGATGACGGGCTGATGAAAGCGCCGCCGCGGGCCACCCTCTCACCCAAGGGGGAGAGGGGTAATCCATCAAAAAAGGCGAGGCAGTATTCCTCTAGTCAGGCTTGTGTCGTGCTACCGCATCCAGGCTGAGGGGCCCGGCGCCTGCTGCGCAGAGGTAGAGGAAGATGAAGGTATCCGTCCGGCGAACCCAGGCAACATGTGTTGGCGATGACGAGTGGCAGTGCGCGGAGGGAGGCCGTTCGGAACGCAGCTTAGGGGGTGAAGAGACCGCCCGCTTCAATCTCAGCGAGG
>JBELAJ010000763.1:0-2586 GCA_049508935.1 Terriglobia bacterium
GAGCGGACCGGATCTTTTCCGTTATCGGGGCTTTCAGTTTGGAGAGACACTGCCGGCAGTCGCAAAACAGGCGGGCCTGGACGTGTCTCAGGCAAAGGTGATCCATGAACGCCCCGCGCTCATTCAAGAACTGGAATGGCCGATCTGGCTTAGGAGCAGTTTTGATTCACCGCGGGACCCGGTCAGGACTATCCTGTTCAGTTTTTACAACGGGGAGCTTTTTCGAATCCTGGTCAGTTACGGTCGGGACGACACCAAAGGGCTGACCACAGAGGATATAATCGAAGCGTTTTCGGCCAAGTACGGGCCTGCCACCAAGCCTGCCAGCATCGAGATGCCCTCCTCTTCGACGCAGGTCGACAGCGAGAGCGAATCCACCATCGCGAGTTGGGAGGACTCACAATATTCGCTTAACCTGTATCGTTCCACTGACCAAGCGACTTTTGGAGTGATCGCAGTCTCGAAAAGACAGGATGCCCTGGCCCGCACAGCGACTGCAGAAGCTATCCGGTTGGATGCCGTCGAGGCCCCGCAGCGGGAGATCCAGCGTCAAAACCTGGAGGACGAGAAGAACCGTGAATCGCTGGAGAAAGCCCGGCAAGTAAACAAAAGCAAGTTCCGTCTTTAGCCGTGCAGTGACGGCTCGAGGCGTCAGCGCTGCGCCATGCTGGCATTCTGATTGCCGTGGCGCCAGACCAGGATAGGGTAGCGGTTACTCGCCATCCCCTCCCATACCCACCGTACGTACGGACCCCGAATAGGAAGGGTCCCTGCCTGCGACCGCCTTTTATTTCCGGTCGATCATGGTTCCAAACCTGGATTCGGAGCTCCGTGCCCGTTGTTTAAATGCAGGCGCGAGAGCAAGGAGTGGGGTCCGCTATAGAGGAACTCGAGGGAGATGTTCCTAGCCATGTTTTCCAGCAGGTTACAGCTGCCCATCCGGAGCGCATCCTCGGCGCCATACCGGCGCGGGTACCATCCGTAGACGGCCGTCATCGAGCCTGCATACGGCGCGATGAGCGCGGCAAAAGAGAAGATGCGGTGGCCGTCTTCGCCGCGGCGTGCCGTCAGGGTCGAAATCACGGCATGGCGCAGCCTCGGCAACACACCTTTGCACTCACAGCGGTAGTACAACGTATCTTCCTTGAAGGCTTCTGATAGGGCATATCGTGTGGTGGTGCCTATGGCTGCAATGCTGAAGTCGGACGCGAATCGCTTGTGATAACCCTCTGCGCCTCGCCCCCAGTCCCCAGGCATCTTCCTGGCTTGATCAAAGCCCGCCGTGAACGTGGCGCCGACGATCGGATACGGGCCGAACGCATCGAAGAGGTAGTTGCGGATCTTTGTTGCCTCTGTCGGACGCGTGTACGTTAGGTCCAGTTTCGCCGGCGTGGTGCTGGCAACAGCGCTCGGGGAATCTCCAGAATCGAGCAGCGATTGCGCCTTTGCCAGCACTGACTGGGCTGCGAAATTCGCGATGACCACGAGCCCGAAGATAATCTGGTGAATCATCACGTCGAATTCTGTCAGCATCCCGTTCCTCAAGATGTCCACTTTTGCTCAGGGTTGGTAATATTACGAAGCGCTAACTGGATTCAGCCGCGTCCACGACTCGACGCTCTCCTCGTCAGCGTTGGCATTTTGCCAGAGCCCTTGGGCATCACCCGATTATCCAGCGCTGTCAGAGGCTAGTTCCTCGTTGTCGAGTTCATCGATCTGAGTCTCGTCATTCCGCAAGTTACGTTTCACGATAGAAAACCTCCCCCGAGCGTCACAATCGATCGGCGAACGGTGGCTACTCACCGCTGGATGAGTTTCGCCAACATTCGTTGGCGGCGTCTTGGTCGCGGCGATGCTCTTCGGTTTCGTAGAGCCCTTCAACATCGCCCTACGAAACCGGGTATCACGCTGTACGTTCGCGAGATCGGTCCTTCAGTGCCCTGGAGCTTCGCATCCGGCTCTTCGCGTCCTTGCTTGCGGTGAGCTGCTTTGTTTTCGACAGCAGCTTCTGCGACTCCCGAACGGTTTCCGCTTCCTGGGCGTTCGCGCGTGCCGTGATCTCTCGTCTTTCACCTGTGTTTGGCATATTTTTGTGCTCGCTCATTTCCGCCGTGCAAGGCGTTCAGTTTTGCACCGACGCTCACCCTCACCTGTCCAGATCCCATGGTGCCGCCAAACATTAGTAACTCAAGGTGGAATCAACGCGCCCCTGGGATTCGTAGCTATTCCCACTGTTCCAAAATCTCGATCTGCTTTCTGATGGACTCCACCCTGTCGTCTATTTCCTCGGCCTCCGCCTCGAAGTTGGGAGAGGTCGTTCTCAGCTTCCGGGCGTGGTGTTCCAGTCGATTGGCATCATGTTTGAGTGCATCAATAATCGGCTTTAATTCCACTTTCATGATTGCTTTACTCCTCACGATAAGTCCATCCCGCAGCCAGACCGCTGGGAACAGGCCTTCCTCTCCAGGGACATTCCATCAGATGATGGCAGATGACGCATTGCACGTCTGTTCAGAATTGCTCACGGTCTCCGGTTCGCCTATCCCGTCAATGCAGGGTCTGGAAGAAATCGAAGGCATTTGGCAG
>JBELAJ010000764.1:0-2558 GCA_049508935.1 Terriglobia bacterium
CCGCGGGTATTTTCCCGCCCTGCCCCCGCCCACAAAGCCTATGCGAATCTGCCCGACCGCCTCCGGTGCGCCCAGACTAACTATTTCGCGCACCTCCAACCTCGGATGCGGAATCGCTGACTGAGATATGCATTCCTCGACAGTTATCTCAGGCCATGCTACTCTGACCTACGGCTCAAGCATGAAATGAGATAACCACGGAGGGACCTTTGGATATTCAGGCTATCGTGAAAGAGTTGAAACGTGAACGTGACCGGCTGAATACGGCAATTGAAGCTCTAGAAGGAAAAGACTTACCACCTAGTCCCCCGAAAGCACCCCCAACTGCCATTGTTATTGCTCCACCAGCCAAGAAGCGTCGCCGCCTCACCGCGGAGGGCAGGAAGCGCATTTCGGATATGATGAAGAAGCGGTGGGCCGAGAGAAGAAAGAAGGGCGCCCGGGGCGCCAAATAAGCTTGCATCAGCCACACTCATCGCTGCCGTAACGGCGCTGGTCTTTTCTGCAACGAGACATGCCCTTGCGCAGGTGACTTCCACTTGCGGCGAGACAGTGGCTGTTCGCTACAACAAAAGCACCGGACATTAACCTTCCGTTGTACGTTGCCAAGCCGCCCAAGGAAGTGCCGACGAAAGAGACCATTTGCGAATTTCTGAATGATCTCGAAGACCCTTACCGGACGCTGGCCTGGTTCGTTTGCGTAACAGGCTGCCGGCTAGGCGAGGCACTAGGCTTGAAATGGGGTGCAATCAGCTTTGACAATCGGTGCGTATGGTTTCTCTCAGCGGTCTACAGGGGTGAAGAGCACAAGACCAAAGGTCACCGGAGCGACAAACCGGTGGACCTGACCGAGAAGGAAATCAAACGCCTGAGACAGTTCAAGAAGAAGGTTCCAAACGCAACAGAAGATGATTGGGTGTTTCCTCATCCTGAGCATGCCGATGGGCCTATGACGGAGCTGCACGCGCTTCATTGTGGGCTCGAGAAAGCAGCAAAGAAGTTGGGAACCCATCTGACATGGCACGGACTTCGGCACTGGACGGGAACCATGCTCTATTACGAAGGCGTGGATCTCAAAACAATCCAAGCTCGATTGGGCCACGCAGATGTGAGTACCACCGCCAACTGCTATGTTCACTTCAGCAGGAAAGCCGGACAAGAGGCTGCACAGGTAGCCTCGAAGCTGCTGGACGGCTGGGACAACCCCCAGCCGTTTCACCCGGAACTGTTCGCGTAACTGTTGGCGTAAATTCTCGCCGGCAGGAGGAACCTGTGGTAAACTTTTGAAAGTAAAGCAGCTGGGAGAAATGGGCCGGTAGCTCAGAAGGATAGAGCAACGGTTTCCTAAACCGTTTACTGCTTTTGAACGACACTCAAACCTTTGAATTTACAGGACCGCCGAGCCCGACAACTAGGTGGAAAATGGTTTTTTTGGCGCTTATCTGTGACCCGAACTGTGACTCAGGGTTAGTGGACTCCCGATGACGTCATTGTGAGCGTGCGGGATACAACTCATGCGGTGGCGCGCCTTCACTGAAGCCATCGGGATAGTGGTAGGTGCCTCTTCTCTTCTTTACCCAAGCCGCCGCCCCGCCCGAAAGCGTACTCCTCGAATTTTCTCATCGCCTCGACCTTATGTTCCTCCCAATCTCGGATGAAGTCCCACTTCTCCTTCAGAGGCTCCCACATCCAGAAACTGCGGATCTCCGTCAGCTCGGCATCGGAGAGCATGTCGGACACGATCAAGAGCAGCGTGCCGCACCCTGGACAACACCTCTTTTTTCTGCGGGCGAAGTCCCACTTACAGTGCGGACAGGTGTACCGTTGCGGCCGGTATCTCAAGGGGATCCTCCCAAAATACGTAGCGTACGCTCAAGCTCTCACCGTTAAAGGGCGACCCGGGTCGGTAACTTACAGAAAAATAAGGCACGGATGGCTTACGTTAACACGTTTTGGCACCCCTGGGAATCGTTATCGAACCCTTATCGCACCCTTGCCGCAAGTGGGGCGACATGACCCTCCGCCACGCAAATTGAAGGTTCTCTGTCGTGGACTCGCCGCGCGGTGACCAGTGCTTCTACTAACGCATGTCATTGGATATTGATCCTCCCTCGATCCAGGCCGCGAAGAGTTCCTTCAATGTCTCTCAGGGTTTCAAGCATTCCCTTAGCTTCAGCAGCACGCCGGTAAAGTTCTTCCGCGAAGTCAGAGTCGGAAGGATACAGGAACTCCATGTGATCCCGTTCGTCCAGGTCCAGGATGAACTGACGGATGTTCTCGAGGCTCACCTGCGTCCGGCCTTGGAGAAGGGCAATAATTTCAGCTCTTGTGTTCGTTTCGTTTTGCATATTCACTCTCCCTCGGATGCTACTTGAGCGCAATCGGCCGCCTCGCCCAGCCGCGCCTTTAAGCCTCGAAGCCAGACGCGTGGATTGAATCCGTGAACGACCCGCCCCAGGAATCCCAGCTTTTCCGCCACGTTGGCGCGATTCTGTCGGATAGCCTCCTTCGTGGTGGCGACGTAGGCGGCCAGGAAGGCTTCGATGCTTTGTGGCTTG
>JBELAJ010000765.1:0-2510 GCA_049508935.1 Terriglobia bacterium
CTTTGGATGATTGGGGAAGCCTTCACGGCCAGCCGCAGCGCCGAAACGGCCCTCGAGGAATCGCGGGATCAGCTCGAGGTTCGGGTAAATGCACGGACGTCGGAGCTGCGCACGAGCGAGCAACGAATCGCCGGCATAATCAGCTCCGCCATGGACGCGGTGATCACGGTGGACGAAGGTCAGCGCATCGTGCTATTTAACCCCACTGCCGAGAAGCTGTTCGGATGTAACGCCACTGAGGCGCTTGGCCATCCTCTGGAACGGTTCATTCCGCAGCGCTTCCGAACCGCGCATGCCCACCACGTCCTGCTCTTTGGCCAATCCGGGCTTGCCCACAAACCGATGTCCGCGCGCGACGAAATTTGCGGGCTGAGAGCGGACGGGACGGAGTTTCCGATCGAAGCCTCGATCTCGCAAGCAACCGCGGGAGAGAAAAAAGTATTCACGGTCATCTTGCGAGATATTACCGAGCGCCAGCGGGCGGAGGAGGCGCTGCGGCAGAGCCTTGAACGGCTGGAGAGGGTGTTGGAAGTCGAGACCGTCGGCGTGATGTTCTGGGATCTGAACACGGGCTGCATGGTTGACGCCAACGACGCGTTTCTCAAACTCATGGGCTACAGCCGCAGTGAAGTGGAGGCGCGCGAACTGACCTGGCAGAAGCTCACACCGCCGGAGTACATGGACGTGAGCCGCGCGGAGGTAGAGAAATTCCTGGCGACCGGACGCGTCGGTCCTTACGAGAAGGAATATTTCCGCAAGGACGGCACCCGGCGGTGGCTCCTCTTCGCCGGCAGCTCGCTCGGCAACAACCAGTGCGTGGAATTCTGTGTCGACATTTCCGAAAGGAAGAAGGCGGAGGAGGCGCTGGCGCAAAGAGCCCAGGAATTGGCCCGCTCCAACGCAGACCTTGCGCAGTTTGCCTACGTTGCCTCGCACGATCTCAAGGAACCTCTGCGGGCGGTGAGCGGCTGCGTGGGACTGCTGAAGGGGCATTACGAGGGGAAACTCGACGAGCAAAGCGGCGAGTATATGACCCACATCGTCGATGGCGCGGCGCGAATGGAGACTCTGATCGATGGCCTGCTCGCGTACTCGCGGGTCGGCACTCGGGGCGGAGAGCTCCAGCCCGTCGAAGGCGCCAAGGCACTGGGCACGGCGCTTCAAAACCTCGCGGCCGCGATTGAGGAAAGCGGCGCAGTAGTCACTTGTGACGCGCTTCCGACGGTACGCGGCGACGCCCAACAACTCGGGTCCCTATTTCAGAACTTGATCGGCAACGCCCTCAAGTTCCGCCGGGAGGCGCCTCCTCGTATCCACGTGAGCGCTGAGCGGAACGGCACGCATTGGCGCTTTTCCGTTCGCGACAATGGTATTGGAATCGCCCCCCAATACTTCGAACGGATCTTCGGCGTGTTTCAGCGGCTGCACACCCGCAGGGAGTATCCCGGCACCGGTATTGGTCTGGCGCTTTGCAAGAAAATCGTAGAGCGGCATGGAGGCCGGATCTGGGTGGAGTCCGTGCCGGGCGAGGGAGCCACCTTTTATTTCGGCTTATTGGATGCCCAAACAAAACATCGCCAGCACGGAGGGGAATTTCATGCCTGAAACCGCCATGTGTAGACCCATTGAGATCCTTCTGGTGGAGGATAGCCCGAGCGATGCCTTACTGACCCGGGAAGCCCTCAAGACTTCTAAGCTTATGAACAATCTGCACGTCGTCGAAAACGGTGTCGATGCCATCGCGTTCCTTCGCAGGGAAGGACCCTACGCGCACGTACCGCCCCCCGACCTTATCCTGCTCGATCTGAATCTTCCCAAGAAGGACGGTCGGGAGGTTCTTCGGGAAATCAAGGCGGACGACGACCTGAGAGTCATACCGGTGGTGGTCCTCACCTCTTCCGACGCCGAGGAGGACATCCTGAAGTCCTACAAACTCAACGCCAACTGCTACATCACCAAGCCGGTTGAATTCGATAAATTCGTCACGGTCGTGCGGTCTATCCGTGAGTTTTGGATCGCTGTGGTTACCCTGCCTCCGCGACCACCTGCAGAGGCGATTCCCATCTCGCCCCCTCCTGGTAAGGGATGACAGGATTGGCCGCCATTGTTTTCAAAATATCATCAACCTCGCCATTCTTACAGCGATTAAAGGCTGTTTCCGCCGCAAGGGGCACGACTTGCGGGGCTCCCTACCAGGCCGGGAAGCGGAGGCGTGTCTCCCCCATGGGCGCATTCCGACCAGATCCTCGCCACTCGAAAAGTGAGGAAATCAAGGGCATCAAAAGCCCGCTTGCCGGTCTGCGATTCCACGACCTGAGGCATTGCGCCATAACCAACCTGGCAGAATCTCAGGACTCCGACCAAACGATCATGAGCATTGCCGGACACGTTAGCCCAACTTCCGCGGTCCAAAGGATTTTTTGGGCAGTTCCGGAGAGTAATGCTTTTGTTTGCAGCGCTCGTTCCCTTTCAGGCCTAAATAGTGACGAATACACACAAATATATTCCTT
>JBELAJ010000766.1:0-4263 GCA_049508935.1 Terriglobia bacterium
GCTTGGGCCACCTCGGGCGTTTCCCTCGCAGAGCCGCTGCTGCGAAGATACTCATAGATGTGTGGAAGCCCGATGCCGGAACAAACATGCTCATAGCTCACATGCTGGAAGCGTTTAAGCATAAATGCCAGGAGGCCAAGCTGTGTTTCATCGGTTGGCGCATAGCTACAATGGCCGCCTTCGGTGGGGTGAGTAATGTATCGGGACCCCTCCCAGGTAAGGAACGATTCGCCCAGTCCAGTCCCTGGCGCAATCACGGCGATGGCGCCCCTTGGAACTGGCGCTCCGACATTGATGGTGCGCAGGTCGTCGGCCCGCAGGCCCGGGACGGCAAATGCAATGGCCTCGAGATCGTTCATCAGGTGGACGGATTCCAGTTTGAGTTCATTTGCGACCGTCGACTCGTCAATTACCCACGGCAAATTGGTGATTTTCGCGCGACCGTCCATTACTGGTCCGGCGACGGAAAAGCAGCCTCGGTCGACCGATACCTTGACTTGCGTCAGAAACTCCTCGGCAATCGCCGTCAGGCTGGCATATCCGGCGCTGTGCACTTCCGTCTTGGCTACCGGCGTGTAGGGCCCGGCCTCTCTGGAGTAAACCGCCAGAAATTTCTTTGGTACCGCCAACGTCGCCCGCCAGTAGCATTGCGCCTCCTAAGCTCCGGTCGTTGTTGTTTCCCAACGTGCTTACCGGAGGTCAAAGCCTGCGTTTCACTGGTACACTTCCACAGTCAAGCATACACTCTGGCTGAATGTGTCACGCCCCGGCATTATTGCCTCTGAAGAGAGCAACCACGCCGGGAGCGCAAGGTCTGTTCGATTTCTTCCAGCGTACGGCCTTTCGTTTCTGGAACCACAAAGTAGGAAAACAAAAGAGACCCAATGGCGAGCACCCCGTACAGCCAGAACGTCCAGCTTGGCCCCAGCGCCTCGACCAACGACAGAAAGGTGAGTGATACCACAAGGTTTGCCGCCCAGTTTGTTCCCGCCGCCGTCCCTTCCGCAATGCCGCGGATCTTCAATGGGTAAATCTCTGCGATGAGCAGCCAGAAGATCGGCCCCAGGCTAATCGCGAAAGAAGCTACATACGCCATGAGGATGAACACTGCCAGCCAGCCCTGTTCGCTGCTGGGCGCATGAGCGCGGAAGACAAAGCCCAGGACGCCCAAACTGACGGCCATTCCACTGATACCTGTCAACAGCAGAGGTCTCCTTCCTACGCGGTCAATCAGCCACATGGCAACGAGTGTCATCAATACGTTGACCAAGCCGATACCCGCAGTGGCCAGGATCGCTCCGGTTGCAGACGGGATGCCCGCGGACTGAATGATGGTGGGAGCATAGTAAATCACGGTGTTGATTCCCGTGATCTGCTGAAAGATGGCGAGGCCAATTCCGACGGTCAACGCAGGGCGGACAACGGGGGCCAGAAGATCAGCGAAATGCCCGCGTTCTTTTGCCTGGGAAATTGTGTCCTGGATCTCCGCATATTCCGCCTGGATATTTGGTGTTCCGCGAATGCGCGCGAGTACCTTCTGGGCGGTGTTGCCTTCGCCATGTTCGGCGAGCCAACGCGGGGTCTCCGGCATGGCCAGCATGCCCAACCCGAGCATCGTGCCGGGCACTACGGCAAGACCCAGCATCCATCGCCACGAGCCGCTCTTCCCAAATCCGTAATCGACGAGATACGCGCCTAGAATTCCGACCGTGACGGCAAGTTGGAACAACGAAACCTGCCAACCGCGCGCCGCGGCCGGCGAGACCTCCGAGATATACACTGGAACCGTGGTCGAGGAGAGACCAATCCCCAAGCCGACGACGATGCGGCCGGCAATGAGGACCCCGACAGAGCCCGCCGAAGCGCAAACGATGGCGCCGGCGACGAAGATCACCGCGGTCACCAGCAGCATGAGGCGGCGGCCGTAGGCGTCCGCCAGTTTTCCCCCGCTCAGCGCGCCGACCGTGGCTCCGATGAGCACAACGCTGACGACCAACTCCTGATGAAAAACGGAGAGGTGAAACTGCGATTTGATGAAGAGCAAGGCACCAGAAATGACGCCCGTATCATAACCAAACAAAAGTCCGCCCACGGCGGCGAGGACCGCCGCAATGAATACGAACCCTGTGCTGCTGGCCTGCACCTTTAACAAACCCGATTCTGCTTTCACCTGAGTGTTCATCGTTGTCTTCCTCCCTCACCGCGGTGACATCGGCTACCGCCGCGTTTCGGTCATCTTGGCAGGGCAGGACGTCATGGACATGGCGTCTTTTCGGTTACGGTTACGACGGGTTAGGGCGAGTCCCGGCCCCCCGGTCTGAGCACCAGGACGCCAAGGGGCGGAATCGTCAGGTTTAGCGAGTAGGGCCTGCCATGCAGCGGCAGGGGAACCGCTTCCACGCGGCCGCTGTTCCCCTGGCCGCTGCCGCCTTGCAGACGAAGAGAGTCACGTCGGCGGGGTCCTTTGCCCGCCTCAGGAAAGAGATGACACTCCGTTCCCAATCGCTGCAATCCACCCACTCAAATCCGGGGGATTCAAAATCCACCTCGTACAATGACGGTTGCCCTCTGTAAAACGTGTTCAAATCGCGCACCCACCGCCCTAGCCCGGAATGCAGCGGATGCTCCAACAAGTGCCAATCCAGGCTGCTATCGTGGTTCCATTCGTTCCATTGCCCAAATTCGCTGCCCATGAATAACAGCTTCTTCCCCGGATGGCCCCACATATAGCCGTAAAGGAGCCGCAGGTTCGCGAACTTACACCAGTCATCGCCGGGCATCCTGGCAATCATCGAACCCTTGCCGTAGACCACTTCATCGTGCGAGAGAGGCAATACGAAATTCTCCGTGAAAGCGTAAACCAAGCTGAAAGTGAGCTTATGTTGGTGATACCTGCGATAAATCGGGTCCTTCGACATGTATTCAAGCGTGTCGTGCATCCAACCCATGTTCCATTTGAGGCCGAAGCCGAGACCGCCGAGATACACCGGCCGCGACACCATGGGCCAGGCGGTGGATTCCTCGGCAATCATCATGGCATCGGGAAATGCGGCGTACACTTCTTCGTTCATTCGCCGCAGGAACTGAAGCGCGTCAATGTTCTCCTTGCCTCCATACTGATTGGGAATCCACTCGCCTTTCGGGCGTCCGTAATCAAGGTACAGCATCGACGCGACGGCATCCACACGCAGGCCGTCGACGTGGTACTTGTCGTACCAAAACATGGCGTTGGCGGCGAGAAATCCTCGAACTTCGGAACGCCCATAGTTGAATACGAAGGTATTCCACTCGGGCTGCTCGCCCTGCCGTGGGTCCGAATGTTCGTAGAGATGTGTGCCGTCGAAATAACCCAGCCCGGCTTGGTCTTTGGGGAAATGAGCCGGGACCCAATCGACGATCACTCCGATCTCACGTTGATGAAGGCAGTCCACCAGGTACATGAAATCCGCGGGCGTGCCGAATCGGCTCGTGGGTGCGTAATAGCCGATGACTTCATACCCCCAGGAGCCATCGAAGGGGTATTCCATGACGGGAAGAAACTCGACATGCGTATAACCTGCTTCATGCACATAATCTGCCAGTTGCACAGCCATTTCGCGGTAGGTCAGCGGACGGTTTCCTTCCTCCGCCACCCTTTTCCAGGAGCCGAGATGGACTTCATAAATGGAGATGGCGCAACCCAGACCGTTTCTCCTGGCGCGGTTCGCCATCCACTCGCTATCTCCCCACGAATAAGTGCTGAGGTCCCACACCCGGGAGGCGGTTTGCGGCCGGATTTCCGCGGCAAACGCGTAGGGATCGGCTTTATCTACTTCATAACCAAGGTACTGAGACGTAATGTGATACTTGTACAGCGCACCAGCCCCCGCATCCGGTATAAAGCACTCCCATACCCCGGTTGCCCCGTGCGATGCCAGGCCATTCGATCGCGGGTTCCATCCGTTAAAGTCCCCGAGTACGCTGACCTGCTTGGCGTTGGGCGCCCACACGGCGAAATGAACGCCACTCTGCCCGGCCAACTCGCCGAGGTGTGCTCCCATCTTCTCGTAGGCACGGCAGTGCGTACCCTCCTCCAGCAGATACATATCGTAGTCGCTTATCCATGGAGCTTGCGGTGAGCTGGGCATCGCCTCTCCTCTAAAGCGGATGTTCACCTCTAAGTTTTTGAGATAACTTGTGTTGCCTCACAGGGTTAAGTGTGATTTTGGCCCTAATTGTGTAGACATGCATACTAAGGCATTAGTCGCATATTGTCCTTGACAT
>JBELAJ010000767.1:0-3233 GCA_049508935.1 Terriglobia bacterium
CGGGTTTTGCTGGTGAACTGGAATTTCGAGTGCGGATTCTGCGATTCGATCGCCCCACAATTGGCTTCTCTCGAGCCCAGTTTTCAGCAGCGCAACGTTCAGTTGCTGCTCCTGGCCCACGGCGAGTCCGCCCCGAACCGGGAAGGCGCGGCTGAGCACGGCCTGAGATGCCCGATTCTGCTGGTTGGCGGGCGGCAGGAGGGTGGAGCTTTTGAAACCGAGGGTACCCCGGTCGCATACCTCGTGGACGAGGACGGGCGTGTGGCGGCTCCAGTGGCCAGGGGAGCGGATCGCGTCCTGGCGCTAGCGCTGGAACTCGCCGGCCCACAGCCCGGGGCACTCAGCAGTGAGAAGGACCCAGCGGAGCACCATCGGGATGCGGAGGCGCCCCACCCCGCCGAGGCGCCCCATCCGCATCGGCTGAGGCTGCCGCGGTTTCTGGTTAAATATGAAATTGGGCTGGGGGACCTCATCAAACGTATGACTTCGGCATTGGGCATCAAGCCGTGCGTAGGGTGTGAACGTCGCGCTCGAACGCTTAACCGCTGGCTGGTTTTTTCAGGTATCGGGGGCAGCGGTCTCAAAGCAGGAACTTCTGCGCCGGATTTCCAATTGCCTGACCTCCAGGGCCGCACGGTATCTCTTCAGGAGTACCGGGGCCGGCGGGTGCTCCTGTTCTTCAGCGATCCTCAGTGCGGACCCTGCGATGAACTAGCACCGCACCTCGTCCGCCTGTATCGCGAACGTGCGAGCGACGGTCTGAGCATAGTGGTGGTGGGGCGGGGCAGTGTGGAAGAGAATCGCCGCAAGGCGCAGCAGCATGGCATGGAATTTCCGGTGCTGCTTCAGGACAGGAAGTGGAAAGTGTCAAAGGCGTACGATATTCTCGCAACGCCTGCAGCTTTTTTGATCCGAGAAGACGGCGTGATAGCAAGGGACCCGGCGGTGGGAAGCAACGCAATACTGACGCTGGTCCGCAACGGTCGGGGGCAGTCATAAGGAGGACACAATGAGCTCTTTGATAGACGACATCTCACGGATTATTGCCAGTCCTGTTTCAAGGCGCCGTGCCTTCAAGATGGTAGGCGGAGCGGTGGGAGGTGCCGTTTTGGGTTCTTTGGGCATGAGGAGGGCCGCGTTTGCCCAGGGCCGGCCAGAAGGCCCGCCTTTTTGCCCTCCCGGCGAAACCCGATGCGACCGAACGTGTTGCCACCGCGACCAGAAGTGCTGCACGGATCACTGCTGCGGAACGGAGCAGATTTGCTGCTCCGGCCACGCGTGTTGCCCACCTGAATCGAGTTGCTGCGGCGGACATTGTTGCGGCAGTCCTCGCACAAAGTGCTGTGGCGACAAATGTTGCCCCGAAGGAAATTTTTGCTGTGACGAAAAGTGCGTGAAGTCGAGGCCATCGCCAAGCGCTCCTTGCTTCCCGACCTAAGCTTTTCCACCCGCAACGGGCTGCTGATCGAGCTTGCAAACGCTGGGCGCGGAGGGCCGCGGGTTGTCATGATTTGGTCGTCGTTGGGTGCCGCTCCCCGAAGCGAAGTCTCGCCGCGCCTGCGAGTGCGAGCAGTGCTGTTCCTGCTCCTGGTCGCCGGCGCAAGTGCGTGGTTGGCAGTCGAGTCCCTGCTGGCGGGAATCGTCACGTCCTTCGAAACGCCTGCTACGGGTCGCCGGCTGCTGGCGTGGGATGCGGACGACCCGCGCCTTGAGGACCAACTTGGGCAAGCTTATAAAGGCACCAATCAGGTCGAAGATCTGCGCCATCTGGAGCGCGCGACACAGTTAAGTCCTGCCAGCCGGCTCTACTGGTCGGACCTCGAGTTAGCCTGCGAATCCGCCGGTGATGCCCAGTGCACGGACCAAGCCCGCGAACGCCTGCTGCGGCTATGCCCCATGTCGCCGGGTTATTATTGGCTGGAGGCTGATTCTTGTTTGCGGATGAATCGGCTCGACCTGGCGTTGGCGCAATACCGGCGCTTGCTGGAACTCGATCCTACCTACGCCCCTTCAGTTTGGTCCAATCTTGAGACTGTGCATCAACCGGAGCATGTTTACGAAAAGGTGCTGGCGGATAATCCCCGTGGCGAGGCTAAGGTTGGGTATGTGGATTTCCTGAGCGATGAGGGTGACAACGAAGCCGCCTAGCGCCGGGTTGTTGCAGAGGCTGCTTCTTTCCCTTTCTCCGATGCTGCGCCTTACGTCGATCGTCTGATCGCTCTAGGCAGGATCGCCGAGGCCGTGAGCGTCTGGCAGGATCTCGCGCACCTGGGAATCGTCGCGACTCCGAAATCAGCGCAGGCATTGAAGAGTGGTCTTGCACCGCCCGAATCCGAGGGGGCTATCGAGCGAAGAAGTCAACCTGGTCTTCAACGGCGATTTCGAACAAGTGCCCTTGAAAGCGGGGTTTGACTGGAGGACTAGAACCGCAACTTATCTAACGGTCGATTTATCCGCTCCCGGAGCTTACCATGGCGCCCATTGCCTCCGTGTAGACTTTACCGTCAGTCACAACGATGACTACGAGCCTGTCTACCAGATTGTGCCGGTTCTTCCCCACCACCAGTATAGGCTCGAAGCTTTCATTCGCTCGCAAGACATCACCTCCGACACCGGCCCCAGCCTGCGCGTGAGTGATACTCGGCCGGCAGGCTTTCCGAACGCGGTCAGTGAGACCACGGTGGGAACGACGCCCTGGCATCCGGTGCGTATGTCCTTTTTCACCGGCCCGAAAACCCAGGCGGTGCGGGTTTCTCTGAGGCGGCCCCGCAGCCGGACTTTCCCTATGGAAATTTCCGGCACAGCATGGTTGGATGCAGTTTCCATCCGCTCCGAAAGAACCCCCTAGCCGGGGCCTTCGCGTTTGAGGATGAGAATTGAAACAGGGAGACCACTAGATGCAACCGCAAGCTCTTCCGAACGCAACGAGCCAGCATCGCTCTCTAGACTTCACACCTTTCCCTCTACGCACGGCTCGCATCCTGCTCATGGCCGCCTTGCTCGGCGCGCCCTTGGCCCTCGGCGCTGTCGATCCCTGGGCCTCGACGGCCCTGGGCCTTGTAGCCAGCCTGGCACTTTTTTTGTGGGCCCTGGGGAGCGTTCAGCAGGGCCCACGGTAAATTTGTTCTAAGCGGGTCACCATAGAATGACGATTGAGTTTCTTGGGGATTGGGCGTTGCGCGAACGCGTGGGAAGGAGTTCTTGCAGCCGCTGACAGAGGGGCCTTGTGCGGT
>JBELAJ010000768.1:0-4990 GCA_049508935.1 Terriglobia bacterium
CCTGTCACCATTCGGACAGACCTCGATCCGTTCCGCGCTCATCGGCCAATCGACCTCCACACTTCCTCCGCGAATTGGACAGTTGGCGCTAAAATTGGTGTTCTAGAAATGACGCTCGGAAAGTGCTTCCAAGTCGCAGCGCTTGCCTTCACGATTGCCCTGGGTGTGGCCACCGCCCAAGGTCCGGCGGACTTGCTCATCCTGAACGGCAAGGTGTACACCGCCGACGGCAGCGGAACATTTCAAGCAGCGGTCGCGATTCGCGGCAACAAGATTCTTCGAGTGGGCCGCTCGGAAGATTTGTCAAAGCTGCGGGGACCCAATACGCAGGTCGTGGATGCGCACGGTGGCGCAGTGCTACCGGGATTCAATGACATCCATACGCACATGCTCTCCGGCGGAATGGCTCTGGAAAATGTCAGGCTGCAGGGAGCGCGGACTCTGGAAGACGTCCAGGATCGAATCCGCAGCTTTGCCAAGGCTCATCCGGAGCGCGCCTGGATCGAAGGTACCGGATGGAACTACGGAGCGTTTCCCGGCGACATCCCCACGCGGGCGCAGCTCGACGCCGCCGTGCCCGACCGGCCGGCGGTGATGCGCTGTTACGACGGGCATAGCGTTTGGGTGAACTCCAAGGCGCTCGCTCTGGCGAAAATCACGAAGGATACGCCCGACCCGCCGAACGGATTCATCGTGCGCGACCCGAAGACCGGAGAGCCGTCAGGCCTGCTGAAGGAAACGCCGGCGACTGCCTTGATCCAAAAGGTTCTTCCATCACCTTCGCCCGCGGAGCGTCAGCAAGGCCTGAAAGCGGCGATCGCCGAGGCGCAGCGGAACGGTGTCACCAGCGTTACCGACGCAGCCGGGAGTCCCGAAGACTTTGAGGTTTATGACCAAGCGCGGCGCAACGGCGATCTGAAAGTACGGGTATATTGTTCTCTGTTGGTCACGCCTGGTTTTTCGGCGAAAGACGCTGACCGGTTCGACCAGGTTTGGAAAAGCCACCCGGATAGTCCCGTCTTGAAAACGGGAATCATCAAGATGTTTATGGATGGCGTGATCGAGACGAACACAGCCTTTCTGCTGGCGAACTACACGAACATTCCCTCGCCCGGTAAACCGAATTATACCGTCGACGACTTCAACCGCATCCTTCAAATGATGGACCGGCGTGGCTGGCAGATCATGGTCCACTCCCTGGGCGATGGGGCCGTCCGGATGACGCTGGACGGGTTCGAAAAGCTAGCCACGAACCCGATGCCGGCGCGCGGCAGGCGAGATCGGGTTGAGCACATCGAGACGATTGACCTCGCGGATATTCCGCGCTTCGGGAAGCTGGGTGTGATTGCATCCATGCATCCTATTGGCGGTTTTGTTCCGCCGAACAGGCCTGCACCTACGGGTCCACAAGGAGTGTGGGCCACCAATCTCGGACCGGAGCGTGCTGCACGCGGCGGTATGTGGAAAAGCATTTCAGATGCCGGAGGACGGGTCGTCTTCGGTAGTGATTGGCCCGTGGCTTCACTGGACGCCATGGGACGGATTTATAACATCACCCACCGCGCCCCCAGACCCGAAGGAACCGACCAGCGCTTGACCCTTACGGCTGCAATAGACGATTATACGCGAGAATCCGCTTATTCGACCTTCGATGAGAAGATCAAAGGAACGCTCGCGCCGGGTATGCTGGCCGATGTTGTAGTGCTGGCAACCGATGTGTTCACGCACCCTGCGGAGCGCCGGGAGGACCTCGGCGTCACCACAACAATCTTCGACGGCAAGGTAGTCTTCCGCGCACCTTAGAAAACTAATTCGGCGAGAAGGCTAGCCAAAAATATTTGAAATTTTGACTCCACCGGCCGTCTGACTGATGATCTTGTTGTCCAGACTTGATCCAGGGAGGACAGCCGATGGAGACGTTCACAAAGCTGTTTGGCAGCCTGCTTGTATTTGTATACCATTGCTTCGACCGCATCGTCCTCCGTGGTTACTTACCTGAGCGGATTGTCACGGCCGGAGCAGGTGGTGTATTTCTTCCGCGAGGTCGTCGGAGTGCCGGTGGTGGAAAAGAAGGTGCTCTCTCAGCGGACCGGCGACTACCAGAAGTGGGTGGAAGCCTACGCCCGCAATCACGCGATCGCTATCGAATGGGCTGAAAAGGGTGTGCGCAAGGAAGACTACGTGCTGCCTCATCTGCGCCGGATGATGAAGAAGAATGCCTACGGAGTCTACTTCATCTTCAAGAGCATGGAACAAGGCTCCACATTCCGATGCAGTGTTCCCAAGTTCCCCACCAAGGATCCGAACCATCGCATTCTGGCTCACCAGCGGAGCCGTTTCACGCACTACTATTTCTATGTCCGCGATGAAGTTCTCGGACCGATTATCATTCGCGTGGCCTCCTTTTTTCCTTTCCAGACCACCTACTATCTCAATGGCCATTCGTTCATGGAGCAGGAATTGAACAAGCTCAAGGTCGGCTTCCGCAAGAACGACAATGCTTTCCTGGCCGCCGACAACGTCGAGCAGTTACAGGCCGCGGCCGACCGGCTCAGCCCGGAGTTGATTCGGAAGCAACTGGACTACTGGACGCTGATCCTCGGGCCGAAGTTCTCTCAAAAGGAACGCTCCGCGATGAACCTGTCGCGCTTCTACGCGATCAACCAAATCGAGTACTGCCGCAACTTCATCTTCAAACGCCACTTTCCCATCCATAAGGCTTTCGAGCGCTCTTGTGAACTGGGGCTGTGGCGCCTGACCGCCCATAAGATCAGTGAGATTTTCGGCGTTCGTTTGACTAAGAAGTTTCGCGGCAAGCTGAGCACGGTCATCGAGCAGATCGAGCACGGCCATCCAGCAGTACGAAAAGTTCTCTACCTTCCTGCGCAACGAGATCTGCTCGAACAACCTGAGTGACTTCGGCTTGAAGAAAGGCCTCGACCACTTGGACGCCGTGCGCCAGAAGTTTCAGACCATCACGGACCGATTCGCGGGTTGCCAGGCCCAGTGGCTCAACGTTCACGTGGACTTCCCGCTGCTGCAACGCATCGCACTCCCCCTTACCATCGGCTCGGTTCGTTATCCCGGCATCAAAATCCACGAGGCCCGCATCATCCGGCTGCTGGAGGTTCTGCTCCACGGCGGCAGCAATCTCAGCGGCTGGACCGCCCTACAGATTCACCAGGCCGTCCTCACCACATTCGGCCTCGCCGAGAAGTCTTATACCCTGAATCGGCTGCGTTACGATCTTCGCAAGCTCAAGGGCCACGCTCTGCTCCAACGGGATGGTAAACGCTATGCCTATCGCCTCACCCCCAAAGGCGTCCAGGTCGCTCTCTTGTTTCTGTTCTTCCACAAGCGCCTCTGTGGCCCCTTGGCCAACAGCCTCTTCCATCTCCAACCCGACCCCGCTCACCAGCCAGACAGCAAACTCGAAGCCGCTTACCACAAAGCGGACAACGCGATTCAAGACATCGTTGACCTGCTGGCTGCCTGACTTCAAATGTTGGAGTTGTTTTGTTTAAGATCTCTGAAGCAAGAATCTAGCAATATACGTTTCCGCGATTATCGCGATTGCCAGTGCGGTGACGGAATTCCTCCCCGCCGTGTTGAGCACTTATCTCGCCACCCACCGGAACGTGAATGTCGATGTGCGGGAGGGCTTGACCTCCGATATTGTTCGTGCAGTGCTGGAAGGCAGCGCGGACTTCGGCATCGTGGATGGTGCCGTCCAGGCGCATGGTCTTGAAGTAGTCCCTTACCGGCGCGAGCGTCTGATGCTGGCGACTCAAATGGACCCATGCGCTCTCGGAGAGACAAGCGGTTCGTTTTGCCGAGACATTGGCGTTCGACCACGTCACGCTGGCCGAATCCAGTCCGTTTCGCGCGTTTGTGACGGAGGCGGCGAAGGCGATGGAGATGCGGCTGGCGATCCGTGTTCAGGTGGGCAACTTCGAATCACTCTGCCGTCTGGTGGAGACGGGCGTCGGAATCGGAGTACTGCCGGAGTCCTCGGCGCGCCGGCACGCCAAAACCATGTCGATCAAGATTGTCGAACTAACCGATGATTGGGCGGTTCGGAATCTGCTGGCTTGCGTGCGTAAACTGGAAGCACTTCCCTCCTTCGCGAGAGATCTGATCGATCTCTTGCTCGCGGAAGCTCCTACGATTACCTAGGAAATCAGTTCGGCGAGAAAGCGAGAAGCACGTTTCCGCGTGCATTGCCCCCGAATAAGTCCGCGTAGCCGGAAGGCACGAAGAGCATGCCGCCCGCGACCACCGGTCCGGAGCCACCCAAGTTGCCGCCTTTCGCTGGAACGCCGTTGACCGTCGAGAAATCCTTAGCGGTGTCGAACTTCCATAGCACTTTCCCGTCCACGGTCGAGTAGGCATACATGGTGCCGTTGCTCGCTCCCGAGAAAATGACACCAGGAATCACGGTAGCGGGCGCCGAGCTGCCCACCGGTGGATCCGCGCGCCAGGCTTGTTCACCCGTGGAGTGCCCAGGCGTGTCCGTCCTTCTGGCCGATAAGAATCAGGGTTCGTCCATCGGGAAGTGCGCGCAGGATCGGCGCGTTCCCGAAGTCCATATCCGGCTCTAAATCATCGGGGCAGGTTTCTGATTTGTTCGCGGTCGGCACGTTGGGGAGATATTTTCCAGGACAATTTCGAACGTACGAGTCTTGGGCCATCACCTGCTTCACCCACAGGCGCTTGCCGGTGTCCAGATTGAAAGCCAACACCGCATCGGAGGCCTCCGCCGCCGGTTCGGTGTACCCGTTGCCGGTCGCAACATACACGGCCCGGCGCTTGAGATCAATGGCCGGCGATGACCAGACTCCCGCTCCAGCCGGACCCAAGAGTTGTGTTCCCACTGAGGTTTTCTTAATGGGCTTGGCCTCTTCGGGAATGGTGTACGACTTCCAGATCTGTTTTCCGCTTTTGGCGTCATACACGACGACGCTACCGCGGAAGGTGCAGCATGGATAAT
>JBELAJ010000077.1:0-24035 GCA_049508935.1 Terriglobia bacterium
GAATATATTTGTGTGTATTCGTCACTATTTAGGCCTGAAAGGGAACGAGCGCTGCAAACAAAAGCATTACTCTCCGGAACTGCCCAAAAAATCCTTTGGACCGCGGAAGTTGGGTTAAGTGCTCCTTCTCGCGGACGGTCCCGCACTTGGCACAACCCTCCAACAGGTGTGCGATAATATGACGCGAATACGTCCGCCACGTGGTTTCAGCCTCGACCTCGTCGCGAATGTTGCTCAAATTGGAGTGTGTTGCCATTTCCCCTTCTCAAGCCATTCCATTGGGCAATCAGCTTACCATGAAGCGAGCAAGCGCAGACCTTCGTCTTTTGCGGGTGTGCCGCTCTTCCCATGTGCCCGCCAGAGAAGCCGCAGAACTCGGGAAGCACGAGGTCCACGCCCCATGCGTGTCCTCATTCGTCAAGAACGGGAACCTTACACCAAGGTGTAATTGATTTTGCCTCCCCACCGCTGCTATTAAAGAGCGTGGAGGACCGATGATCCCTCTTGTCGCAGTGGTAGATGATGATGTCGCGGTGCGGGAATCGCTTCAGAGCCTAATCAGGTCCGTCGGCATGGCGGTGATGGTGTACGCCTCGGCGGAGGAGTTCTTGCAGTCTGCTCGTCCGAACAAGCTCGACTGTCTCATCTTAGATGTGCGCATGCCGGGAATGACTGGAATAGAACTCCACCGTCACCTGCTGGCGAGCAATTGTAAAGTGCCGGTGGTTTTCATTACGGCGCACGCATCTGACGACCAGGCGAGGTCAGAGGCTTCCTCAGATTGGACAGTCGCGTACTTGACTAAGCCATTCAATGACGATGAATTGCTTGATGCGGTCCACGCGGCTTCAAGATTGAAATCGAACCATAGCCATAACTAGACCATAACAGTTAAACCTAGGAGGTCCCATGAGTGACACGGGAGCTTTGGTTTACGTGGTGGATGACGATCCGTCGGCGCGGGAAGGTGTCGCAGGCCTCATTCGCTCCGCCGGACTAAAGACAAGAACCTTTGCGTCAGCGCAGGAGTTCCTGGCGATTCCGCGACCCGACGTGCCGAGTTGCCTTGTGCTGGATGTAAGCCTCCCCGGGCTCAGCGGACTCGACCTGCAACAGGAACTGGCCAAGTCGGGCGATCAGATCCCGATCATATTTCTCACCGGCCACGGCGACATTCCCATGAGCGTGCGCGCCGTCAAAGCAGGCGCGGTTGACTTTCTAACGAAGCCCTTCGATGACGAAGATCTGCTAAACGCCATTCGGCAATGTATCACCTCGGAGGATAAACCAGAGAGCCGCAGTGAGATGAATTTCGGGCAGATGCAGATTGTTGGGAACAGCCGAGCGCTGAGGGAGGTCCTGAACCTGGTGCGAACCGTTGCTCCTAGCGATTCCACGGTCTTGCTGTTGGGTGAGAGCGGTACCGGAAAGGAGTTGATCGCCCGCGCCATTCACAATTACAGCCCGCGGAAGAACCGGCCTTTCGTCAAACTCAACTGCGCTGCCATTCCCACTGGGCTGCTCGAGAGCGAGCTTTTTGGCCACGAGAAAGGCGCGTTCACAGGGGCTCTGACTCAAAAGATTGGGCGGCTGGAGCTGGCAAGCCAAGGCACACTGTTTTTGGACGAAATCGGTGATATCCCGCTGGATCTGCAGCCGAAGCTTCTGCGCGTTTTGCAGGAGCGGGAATTCGAACGCCTGGGAAGTACCCAAACGAAGAAAGTCGACGTTCGGATTGTGGCTGCGACCCATTGTGTCCTGGAGGAAATGGTCGTCCAGAAACAATTCCGCCTGGATCTTTATTACCGGCTGAACGTATTCCCGATTTCTATTCCTCCCTTGCGCGAACGCCAGGAGGACATCCCCCTACTGGTTCGGCATTTCGTTCAGCTGTTCGCCCGGAGGATGCACAAGACGGTTGAGGCAATTTCTTCCAAGACGATGGAGACGCTGGCAGACTATCCTTGGCCTGGAAATGTCCGGGAGCTGCAGAACGTCATTGAACGGTCGGTGGTTGTGTATGAAAAAGGGGAGCTTTCGGTCAGCAAGGATTGGCTGGCTTACGAGTGCTTCCTCACTGAGCCCGCCCAGCACCGGTTTTTCAGAAAATCGACGATAGAAGAACGGGAAATGATTGATGCAGCCTTGGCGGAAGCGCACGGTCGAGTCTCGGGGCCGTCGGGCGCGGCTGCCAAGCTCGGGATTCCGGCCTCGACTTTGGAATCGAAGATCCGAGCAATGAAGATCAACAAGTATAGCTTCAGAGCCTTGTAATTCGGCACCAGACAAGTATATTCCTAGCCAGGAATAAAGGGCCGGCAAACAGGCAATCACCCTGAGAGAATCACGTCCGGGGCAGTGGACAATCGTCATGCACTCCCGTTCGACGGCACCCGTCGAATATCGTGACTATCGGGGGCGGATTCTTTGCCGAGAACAAGCCCTGGAGACGACAGCCATGGGTGCTGGGAGAGAAACATGAGCTATTTGGAACGCTTCCGAGTCAAGCCCGGCGCCGTCGTCAGGCTCAAAGATATCGACCCGGCGTTCACGGACCATTACGAGAGCCACGAGGCGGCAAGGGAGGAAACTGAGCATTACCAGAAGAGGCTGCGAGACCTCCAGGAACTGCTCTATGCAGAACAACGGCGCTCACTGTTGATCTGTGTGCAAGCGATGGACACCGGGGGTAAGGACGGGACGATCAATCATGTTCTAGGCGTTATGAACCCTCAGAGGTGCCGGGTGGCCCGCTTTCGTGAGCCTTCTGCCGAAGAGGCCGCGCACGATTTTCTGTGGCGAGCTCACCGGGTGGCGCCCGTCAAGGGCGAGGTGGTCGTCTTCAACCGCTCTCATTATGAGGACATATTAATTGTGAGAGTTCACAATCTGGTTCCGAAGAGCGTCTGGTCGCGTCGCTACGACCAGATCAATGGCTTCGAGCACTTCCTCGCCGATAACAACACCCAGATTCTCAAATTCTATTTGCATATCTCGAAAGAAGAGCAGCTGGCCCGCTTCAAAGAGCGGCTGGATAATCCCGCTAAGCAATGAAACGTCAGCGAGGCCGATTACACGGAACGAAGATTCTGGGACGAATATAAGGAGGCGTACGAGGACGCCTTGTCACGGTGCAGCACTGAACAGGCTTCCTGGTTCGTCATCCCGGCTAACCATAAGTGGTTTCGCAACCTGGCTGTGTCGCGTATCGTTGTCGAACATCTGGAAAGTCTAAGCATGAAGGCCCCTAAGGCCACGGTCGATATCGAGCGGATTCGCCGAGAGTATTACGCGGCGAAAAAAGCATGAATGCCGGGTTTCAGAGCCGGAATCATGCTGATGACGCAGGTGGGTGCCGCGATGAGGCCCGTAATCCTTCAGGTCGGCACGGCTGTACCGGAAGCCATACCTTTTCCCGGTGCCGTTCTTGCTAGCCATCTTGCCTTTATTCCAAACAACTCGTACCGAGCATTGCGGTACGCAGCTTCCGCTGGCCTCATGTGCGAGCAAGTGATACAACGGGTGGTGTAGAGACGGTAGAGCATCGGGTTTGGCGTCCTACAATCAAGATTCACCACCTGCGCCGCCGGGCCGGTGTAACTCCACGATGGACTCTTCCTGGCTTTGTTCATCTTCTTTGTCCTGACTGTCAATTTCGGGCGGGACGCTCCTTCCTAGGCAATGCGTTTTCCAAAAGGAAGAGCTGTAAGTGACTGACGAACAAGTGCCTGGAATCCGCCTTTCAATGAATCCAGCATAAGCTTTCACGATCTTCGCGAATTCGCGAAATCATCGGGATTTCGTGATGCATGAGCTCCCGTGTTTCCAGGGGCTTACCGATGGCGCTTAGGTTGCATTGTTGAAAACGAGGAAATGCCAAATCGAGGAGAAAAGGCTTGGCGACGGAATCTGCCACTATCGAGGATCTAAGCATTCAGGTGACCCACAGCGGTCGCGAAGCAGTCATTAGCCTGAGCGGACGGGTCACGATCGACTCTTCGCCCGGCCTTCGCAAAGAGCTCCACGCGCTACTCGGCCAGCAGTCCCCGCCAACCCTCATTGTCGACTTGTCGGAGTTGAGCTATATCGACTGCTCGGGGATCGCGACGCTGGTCGAGGCACTCCGGATCGCGCGTCAGAGCGATACGAAGCTGCAGTTGCGAGGGTTACGCGATGGGCCTCGCCATTTGCTTGAGGTCACGGGGCTTTTGCATCTCTTCGACACAAATGGGGAGATGGGTCATCTCCCGCTCTCAACGGTGCATTGATGACGAAATTCATCGAAAGCGTCGGAAGAGACACGCTGAAACGCCTGGAATATGTCGGAGGCCTGAGTATTGGACTGTGGGCCGCGGTTCGCGCGCTGCGCACCGCGCTGCCCGTCACCGGAAACCGCTACCGTTGGAAAGCCTCCATTGTTCAAATGCTCCAAATTGGCGTCGAAGCGACCCCCATGGTGGGACTCATGGCATTGTGCTGCGGCTTCATCCTCGCTATGCAAGGGGGCTCGGAGCTGCGCCGGTATGGCGCCTTGAGCCTGGTGATTGACCTCGTGGCCATCGGCTTCACGCGCGAAATAGGCCCGCTCCTCACGGCCATTGCGGTCAGTGGGCGGTCAGGCTCTGCTATCTCTGCAGAAATCGGGACCATGGTGGTGACCGAAGAAATCGACACCCTTAAGGTCATGGCGTTCGAACCGGTCGAATTCGTCATGGCGCCAAAGCTGCTCGGCGCGCTCATCGCTGTGCCTTGTCTTACCGTCGTCTGCAACGTTTGCGGGATTTTCGCAGGTTGGATCTACATGTTCTTCAGCACCCATCTCGGTCTGAAGCTCTATCTACGTGAAGTACTCGACTCGTTGGTTTTACGCGATGTGGTCAGCGGGCTCATCAAAAGCATAGCGTTCGCTGCCATCATCGTCCTCGTGGGTTGCCTGGAAGGATTCCGCGTGCGAGGGGGGCCGGAAGCGGTGGGCCGGTCCACTACCGCCGCGGTGGTCAAGTCGACTTTCCTGGTGATTGTCGCAGACATGTTTTTCACCGCGATTTTCTACTTTACCGGGAAACACTGATGTCGATTATCTCGGTTCGCAATCTCGCGGTGGAGTACGCCGGACGCCGGGTATTGGATGGACTGAACCTGGAGATCGAGGCAGGCGAAACCATGGTGTTACTCGGCGGCAGCGGCGCGGGCAAAACCACGCTGTTGCGTAACCTGCTGGGGCTCGAACGCCCGCAATCGGGCAGCGTGGTTATTAAGGGAGTGGATATCACGAGCTGCTCGCCGGCGGAACTTAAGCGCGTTCGGCGCTCGATTGGTGTCTCCTTTCAGAGCGCGGCATTGTTCAACTCCCTCACGGTTGAGGAAAACGTCGCGTTGGCTCTGCGCGAGCATACGTCGCTTGCCCCTTCCATCATTGAGTTGGACGTCTGGATGAAGTTGGCCGCCGTGGGACTGGCAGATTGCGGCAAGCTCTACCCGCAGGAACTGTCCGGCGGTATGAGAAAGCGTGCATCGGTGGCGCGTGCCCTGGCGCTCGACCCTGAAATCCTGGTGTTTGACGAACCATCCGCCGGCCTCGATCCGATTGTGGCGGCAGAGCTGGATGACCTTATTCTCTTCTCGAAGCGGGTGTTCCAGATGACTGTCGTGGTGGTGACTCACGAGCTGGCAAGCGCTTTCCGAATCGCCGATCGCATCGCGATGCTCTACCAGGGGTCGTTTCTCGCTGTCGGCACGAAGGATGAGATTGGAGCGAGTCAGAATCCGCACATACGGCAGTTTCTAGACCGCGTACCCGATACCATTGCAACCGCGCACGTGGTGGAATCCTTCTTTGAAAAGTACTTGAGCTCCCAGGAGGTGGCGCCGTGACCACAGAAGCCAAGGTCGGAATCTTCGTTCTCGCTTCCCTGGCGCTCATGGCGTACACGCTTATCCACCTGGTGAACGCGGAATTCCGAGGCGGGGGCGTGCCCTACCGCACGTACTTAAGCTATGCCGGGGGACTTGAAGCCGGTAACGATGTGCTGTTTGCAGGCATCACGGCAGGCAAAGTCACAGCTGTGAGGCCCTCGGCGGCGGATCCGACCCGTATCGAGATTCTTTTGCAACTCAAAAAGGAAATACCTGTGAACGAGAAGTCCGTAGCGAAGCTCGGCTCCATCAGCTTGATGAGCGACCCGGCCTTGATGATTACCCCAGGCAGTAATGCTGCCCGGCGGCTCGCACCCGGCACCGTGATCCCGTCCGAAGAAGCGCTGAGCGTTGCTGATCTCGAAGGGGAGATTTCCGCACTTGCGAAAAACGCAAACACCCTGGTCACGCAGGCGCAGGGGGAGTTGGGTGGTATCAGCACCGACGCGCGAAATCTCCTTGGCAATCTCAATTCGATTACCGGCCCGCCGAATCAGAAACGGATTGAAACGTTGTTGGAACAGACCAATGGGCTGGTAGCCACCGAGCGGCCGAAGATCGACCACATTGCCGACCAACTATTGGCACTAACGCAGCATGCGGACGCGGTGATGGCGAAGATGGGGCCCGTGGTCGACCATGCCGACGGGGCCCTTCAAAACGCCAATGCCACGGTGGGCGAACTGCGCACCAAGGACCTCGCCGAACTTCAAAGCACGTTGAAGGAGGCCAGGGACGTATTGGCAACCATGCAGGTTATCCTTCGCGCCAACGATTCTAAACTCGACGATACGGTTGAAAACTTGCGCATTGCCACGGAGAACCTGGATCAGTTGACGGATTCGCTCAAACAGCGGCCATGGAGCATGATTCGAGTTAAACAGGATAAGGACCGCAAAGTGCCGCAATAGAGGAAGTGAAATATGACCAGACGCCTGACTGCAAGCATTGCTGCACTCACAATTTCGGCGTGCCTGACGGGTTGTGCCGGTGGGGCCAAGTTTCCCGCCTATTACACATTGCATGTGCCACCGGCCGCTGAAATGCCAAGTGCGGCTGCAAGCCGCCCGTCACTTGCGGTGCGTGAATTTCGCTCGCCGGAGTACCTCCACCAAGGCGCCATTGTCTACCGGACTTCGCCGGAACAAGTCGGTTTCTACCAGTATCACCGGTGGGCGGTTGATCCGCGCGAGTTTGTGACCAACGCCATTATCGACCGTTTGCGTGCGACCGGCAGATTCGCCCAGGTAAGTGCCTACGACGGACAATCGGACGTGGACTTCGTTCTCAGCGGACGCGTCGAAAAGCTCGAGGAGGTGGACTATCAAAGCGGCGTCAAGGTTGAAGTTGCCCTTTCTGCGCAAATCACGGACCCTCGGGCGGGTAAGACAGTCTGGGCCGACGCCGCATCAGAGAGCACGCGGGTAGAAAAGCGAAGCGTGCCTTCAGTAGTAGCCGAGATGAGCCAGGCGATGGACCGCGCGATCCAGAAGCTTGCGGCATCGCTAACAGTTCCCACTACATCCAGCCTTAATCCTTCCCACCAGAAATGACCCTCCACACGGCCCGCTTCCCGATGACGCGCATCGGGACAGCGGGCCCCTCCCTACCCTCGTCCCAGTCAGCGCTAGAGCCAGACGTGATCCTCCCCCCAGCCTTGCCCTTTGAATCTGATGGCCGCACCTCACCCATTGGCCGGCAAGCTTTCACGAATTTCGCGAATTCGCGAAAGAAATTGTGAGACTGTGATGCCCTAACGCCAGTGCTTTCAATGGCCTGGCCTTGGCGCTTGCCTTGCACTGATAGGCTCCGAAAGCAATGGGGAAGAGACCGACAAACAAAAAAGGAGCAAAACCATGGATAGAATGCTCGTAGTTGTCTTTGACTCAGAAAACAAGGCGTACGACGGGAAGAAGGCGCTCGCTCAACTGGAAAACGAGGGCAGCATCGCCGTCTACGCTTACGCCGTGATTGGCAAGAACCCGGATGGCACCACAATGTTGAAGCAAGGTGACGATCCGGGACCGCTGGGAACTTTGGTGGGTACTTCAGTGGGAAGCCTTGTGGGACTCCTTGGCGGGCCTGTCGGCCTAGTGGTCGGCGCTACCGCAGGGTTGTTCGCAGGTGGCATGGCGGATCTGAATAATGCCAGGGTTGGCGAAGACTTTATTGATGACGTGAGACAGGAACTGCAACCGAACAAGTTCGCTCTGGTGGCAGAAATTCAGGAAGACTGGACGACGCCCGTGGACAGCCGCATGGAAGCGATCGGTGGGAAAGTTTACCGGCGAGCACTGTCAGAGGTAAAGCAAACGCTTCACGAGGAGAACGTTGCCGCCATGAAAGCCGATATCGCGGAAATCAAGGCGGAGCAGGCCAAGGCGCATGCCGACCGGAAATCAAAGCTTCAGGAGAAGATCAACCAGCTCGACTCCAAGATCCAAGCTCAACTGGAGAAAGCCAAGAAGCAACGCCAGGCGGCAGAACAGCAAGCAAAAGCGAAGGTGGAGATTTTGAAGGCGAAAGCCGCAACGTTGAAAGCAAAAGCAGCGGACAAACATATTTAGCAGTCGTCCTGTAGCGCGGGCCGCCCGCCAGTTGATCTTAGCTTCAGGCGTCCCGCGCTATTGAGGACCTCCAGTTAGAAACATATAGGGAAAGGCTGGCAGCGACCGCGGAGGTAGCGTATGGAGCCGAGAGGCAACTGGCACAAAACCGGTGGGGGTTGTCGCGGTTTTGGCGGTGGCTGACGCCACCGCACTCCGGGGCAAAAGGAGCAGGGCAATGTCGAAAATCTCTGACGGTTTCGCATCAAATGCAGCCGAATTCAGAAAATCTTGGGGCTGGTTTCTTGTACTAGGCATCCTGTTGTTGATTCTCGGCGCCACATGCCTGTTCAAAGCCCAGACCGCCACCACTTTCTCAATCCTGGCGTTGGGCTGGGTCCTTTTGATCAGCGGAGTACTCTGGCTCGTAAGTTCCATTCTCGCTATGGCTAGACCTATAGTCTTCCTGTACCTGCTCAATGCGCTGATTCGGGGAGCGGTCGGATACTTGCTGATTCGCCACCCCGACGCCGGCGCGGAAGGCGTGACCATGGTGCTCGCGTTGCTCTTCATCGTGGAGGGATTGTTCCGGATTGCCGGGGTGAGTGTGATCAGGTTTCCCTGGTGGGGCTGGACCGTTGTCGCAGGACTGGTCTCCGTCGCCCTCGGGATCTACCTTTTGGTCAACTGGCCTGTCGCGAGCACCGTTTTCGTTGGGGTCGTGATTGGGATCGACCTCTTGTTTGATGGCGGAGCCCTGGCAGCTTTCGCTGCCGCCATTCACAGCTTGCCCGGCGAATGATCGCTTCGTTGGCCAGGGCGCTTGTCTGGCGGCAGCCTACCGCTAGGGAGCCACGATGATAATGGCCTTCAGTATTATGCCGCCATGCTCGAGGGGGCATGGTTAGCAACAGCAAGACACCCAGATGAGCGTGCAGTACGCAAAAGGAGCACTAGAATGTCGAAAATCTCTGATGTGTTCGCGGCTGGGATAGCCGAAATTAGAAAATCTTGGGGTTGGTTCCTGGCCCTGGGAATCCTGTTGATGGTTCTTGGCGCAGTGTGCATCGTCAAAGCGCAGACCGCAACCGCTTTCTCGATTTTGGTGTTGGGCTGGGTCCTCATGATCAGCGGCGTGTTTTGGCTCGTAAATGCGTTTCTCACCTTTAACTGGCCCCTATTCTTTCTGTGCCTGCTGAACGCGCTTATACGGGGGGGCGTTGGATACCTGTTGATTCGCCACCCCAACGCCGGTGCGGAAGCTGTGACCATGGTGCTCGCCCTGCTGTTCATCGTGGGAGGGCTGTTCCGCACCATTGCGGCGAGTGTCATTAAATTCCCCTGGTGGGGGTCGACAGTCCTTGCTGGATTAGTTTCCCTGGGTCTCGGCATCTTCGTCATAGCCAACTGGGGGGTAACCAGCACCTTCTTCGTTGGTATCGTAATCGGCGTCGACCTCATTTTTGACGGCGCAGCATTGTCAGCTTTCGCCGGCGCCATTCGCCGCTTGCCCGGTGCGTAAACCGCCAAAGCTTGCCTCATTCTCTGGCAGGTGTGAGCTTAGAAATGCGCCGAGCAGACTGATTGGCGGATACCGAGAGTAGCGTGGCATGTTTTCATTTGACGATCATACCGGCAATGTTGTCACTACCGTGGCGCTCTTCGCGGGCGTGGCGGCGATCGTCTACTTGGCGCGTGGCGCTCTCCTCATTTTGCTGCTGTCTATTCTCCTGGCCTACTTGCTCGAACCTGCGGTCAATTTGCTGCAACGGCATTCGTGGCTGGGCCGGAAGAATCGCGACTGGGCGATCGTCCAGGTTTGCTTGATCGGGACTCTTGTGCTCGGCAGCTTGGGCTACAAGCTCGGTCCTCCCCTTGCCGGGCAACTGAAAAAGCTGAATGCGGCTGCAGCCGAGATCCTGCAGAGTCCTTCCGGTGGACAGGCTGCCGGCACGTCCGAAGGCCAGCATGGGTTGAGCGGCGCCCAGCAACGGCGCTTGCGAGACTTTTTGGCTCGCCATCATGACTTCATCGCCCATGCCGTCGAGCGCAGTGCGGCCTCCATAGCATACGTCGCCGCCAGCGCGGTCTGGCTTTTCGCCGTCCCCATTCTGGCCGTTTTCGTGCTGCGCGACGGGCGGCAGATGGTAGATGCAATCATCCAGGCCGGCAATCGGCGAGAGGACCGTACGGTGGTCAGGCGAATCGTTCAGAAGGTTGATACCATGCTTGCCAAATACATTCGCTCACAGCTCGCCCTGGCTGGCCTATCCTTCGGCTTCTACAGCCTCTCTATGCTGGTTTTGAGATTGCCATATGCGATTGCGCTGGCTGGTTTGGGAGGCGTTCTGGAGTTCCTTCCCACCGTGGGATGGATCGCATCGGCCGCGGCAATACTGACGGTCGGCTTCTTGACCCACTCCCACTGGATCTGGATGGCGGGATTGCTGGTTGGCTGGAGGCTTGTCCTGGACTATGCGATCTCACCTCGCATAATGAGCAAGAACCTGCAACTGCCGCCTCTCACGGTCATATTCGCACTTATGGTAGGAGGTCAAGTGGGAGGCATTGCAGGTGTCTACCTCTCAGTACCTATTGTCGCTGTGTTGCGAATCGTATGGCTGGAATGCTTCTCGGCTCAGAACTCGACTGCCCTCACACCTCAGGCGGCCACGCAAGTTTAGGCACGAATTGCTGCACGCGCCACAATGATTTTGCATCGTCCGTAGGATAGAGCAAAGGAGCCAAGATGATTTCTGTAACTCTTACCGGCCCCGACAAAGTCCAATCCGTTGTGCGGATAAGCCCGGAAACAACCGTGCGCGATGTTGCGACTACCAGGTACGATCTATTCGGCCGCACCACCAAAAGAAACGGCGCAACCGTCGTTCCGTTTACGACAGAGGTGGTGGACGGCGATACCGTGACCGTCGAGAGAGATTGATACGCCGCAGGAATCGTGGTTTGAGCTGTCAGGTGAAACTCGTGGCCTATCGGATCTTCGACGCGGAATCATCCCGGGATACTGACGAAAGCAGCCAGCAGTCAGAAGCTTAAGGCTACGAAAGTCGTAGGAATGGGAGCGAGTCACCATGAAAATCCTGCTGGCGCTGGATGAGTCTAAATTCTCAGACGCAGCCACGAATACCGTGATCACGCAAATCAAAGCGGAGGGTACGCAAGTATACCTGCTCCATGTCATCGAACCTTTTCCCGAGCACCTGGCGGAAAAGAATGGCACCGCGGAGTCACCCGATTTTGTTGCCGCCCGACTGCAGTTGCGGGAGTATGCCAAGAAACTGCTGTCACGTGCGACACGAAAGCTTCGGTCTGCGGGGTTCGAAGTGACATCTTGTGTCGAAGAAGGCGACGCAAGAGATGCGATTCTCAAGCGCGCTGAGAGCTGGCGTGCGGACTTGATCGTCGTCGGCTCTCATGGCCGAAAGGGCTTAGATCGCTTCTTGATTGGAAGCGTCTCGGAGGCTGTCGCCCGCCACGCTCGCTGCTCCGTAGAAATCGTTCGGATTCAGCCGGCGGACCGAGCCTCGGTCTTCGGGGAAGGGTTCGCATCACGGAGGTAGCAGAAGGGCGGTCCAGAAGCTTCAATGCCAAACGGAAACGAACATACCCAGAACACACCCTGAGCACGAACGCTGCGGTCGAGTGAGGGTTCATCCATTCTTTTAACGAGGTTCGCGAATTCGCGAACAAATCGTGACCTTCGAGCCTGCGTTTTCAAGAAGTTATGAGCGGCCTTCGCATTGCATAACGAGCAGTGAGAATCGTGAAGGAAAGTCGCAAGAGTGATGACAACTCACGATCCAATCGATGGGAGTTGGTCCGAAGGAGGACTTATGGCAGAGCAAACGAACAAACCGGTTTTTCTTTACGTCGCGACTTATTCAAACTACGACGATGCGAAGGCCGACTATGGTGAGGTCAAGCAGCTCTATTTTGACGGCGTGATTGGCGTGTTCGACGCCGCTGTAATCAGCAAGGACGCCACCGGCCAGGTGAAGATCCACAAGACCGAGATGCCGACGCAGTACGGGGGATGGGGTGGCCTGGCAGTGGGAGCTTTAGTGGGCATCTTCTTTCCACCGTACCTGATTTGGGAACTCGTGGGCGGCGCAGCCCTGGGAACACTGCTCGGGCACCTCTGGGCGGGAATGTCGCGTTCGGATCTGAAAGACATTGGCGAAACGCTTCAGGCAAGCACGGCAACTCTGATCGTGGTCGGCCGGTCGAGGTTGCAAGAGGCCCTGCAAAACGCAACCAGGCGGGCCGTGAAACAGTTTGAGAAGCAACTGAATACCGATGTCGAAGCCTTTGACAAAGCTCTGTCCGAAGCCGTCAACCAGACGCTGAAGGAGGCATAACAAATCATCATGGACAGGATGCTGGTAGCGGTTTTTGATAACCTGAGCAAAGCTGAACAAGGGTTGGCAGCACTTGTACAGTTGGATCTCGACGGTAGCATCACTGTTTTCACCCACGCAGTGGTGGTGAGAAATCCCGATGGCACAACGATAGTCGAGGAAGGTCGTGCCCCCTGGCCATCCGGGACCCTGGTCGGGACCCCGCTGGGAGCCCTTATCGGTCTGCTGGGCGGTGCGCCTGGTGTGGGCATCGGCGCTATTGTAGGCTTTTTTGTCGGTGGCACGGCCGATTCGAACAGAGCCAGGATTGGAGAAGACTTCGCCGACGACGTGGCGACAGCTCTCTCGACGAACCGGGCCGCGGTTGTTGCAGAGATTGAAGAAGACACGACTGGCCCTGTGGACACCAGGATGGAGGCGATAGGGGGCACTGTTTTCCGCCGCACCCTTTCTGATGTCAGACACACCATTCACGAAGACCACATCGCTGCCATCAAAGCCGATTTGGCGCAATTGAAGGCCGAGCATGCCCGGGCTCACACAGAGCGAAAAGTCAAGCTCCAGGAAAAAATCAACCAGCTCGAGTCGCGGTTACAGGCGCAGTTACAAAAGGCCAAAGAGCGGCGCGAAGCAGACGAGCGCACGGAGCGCGCCAAAGTCGAGTTACTTCAGGCAAAGGCGGCGGCCGCCAAGGCCAAGGCGGCTGATACGCACATTGAGCCGCAGCAGCACTCCTGAGGAGGAAGGCCGATGCCGCGAAGTGGATTGACGAACAATCAAATACCGACGCCCGGGCTTTTGGACAAGGTACTGAGTGAAGCCGTCAACCGGTCTCCGAAGGAGTTGAGGAGGACCGTGAATAAACATCAAGCCGAGCCATGATCGTCGAAGGAGAGAAGTCATCATGCAACGAATGCTGGTAGTAGTATTCGAGAACGAGAGCAAAGCCCACGAAGGGACGAAGGTGCTTCGGCAGTTGGATCTCCACAACTACCTCACTGTCTACCGCCACGCGATAGTGGTGAAAAATGCCGACGGCGCCATCACAGTGAGAGAGGTTGATGACCGGGGACCGTTCGGCCTCTTGGTCGGAACCGCACTGGGCGCCCTCCTCGGCGCAATAGGCGGGCTGGCGGGCATAGGGATCGGCGGGACGGTTGGGTTAGTTGGTGGCGGCGCGGCGGACATGCACAACGCCTGGGTTGCTGAAGACTTCGTTGACGATGTGGCCAAAGCCCTCTTGCCGGGCCGGGCGGCATTTGTTGCAGAGATCGAGGAAGACGCGACTGCTCCCGTGGACACTGAAATGGAGACGATCGGTGGTACTGTATTCCGCCGCGCCCTTTCAGAAGTCAAACACACCATCGATGACGAGCACGCTGCAGCGATCAAGGCCGATCTGGCGGAAATGAAGGCAGAGCACGCCCAGGCTCACGCGGACCGGAAAGCCAGGCTTCAGGAAAAAATCAACAAACTCGAGTCGCGGCTAGAGGCGCTTTTGCAAAAGGCCAAAGAGCGGCGCGAGTCAGCGGAGCGCGAGGCGCGCGCTAAAGTTGAGCTGCTTCAGAAGAAGGCGGTGGCCGCCAAAGCCGATGTCGCCGCCAAAGCCAAAGCAGCGGAGATACACATTCAGTCATAGCAAATCTCCTACGGAGGGTCGTTGATGCGCTCCAACATCAAATTAGGAACGATCGCTGGTATCGAAATCGGGCTCCATTACAGTTGGTTTATCATCGCCGGCCTCATCGCGTTTTCGCTGGGTGGACACTTCCATCAGGTCAACCGCAATTGGGACCCGGCTCAGGTCTGGATCGCCGCGCTGCTCACGGCCGTACTCTTCTTCGTTACCTTGCTGCTGCACGAACTCGCCCATTCGCTCGTGGCCCAGGCTCGGGGGTTGAAAGTCAAAGCGATCACCCTATTCGCGCTCGGCGGCGTTTCCCAGGTCGAGGATGATGCCGGTGACGCGAAAACAGAATTCTGGGTCGCCATCGCGGGGCCGGTGGCTAGTTTGATTATTGGCTTCGGTTGCATTGCTATGGCCGCCGCTTTCGGCTGGCGCCCTTCATCCGAACCGCGTACGGGAGTAACCGCGGTGTTGGTCTGGCTCGGATATATCAACGTAGGGCTCGGGATCTTCAACATGATTCCAGGTTTTCCGCTCGATGGCGGCCGAGTGTTTCGCGCCATTGTCTGGGCAATTACCAAAAACGCCGACCGGTCCACTCGCATTGCCGCGCGCCTCGGCCAAGTCGTGGCCTTCCTTTTCATTCTCGCCGGGTCATGGAGAGTTTTACGTGGCGCTGGCTTTGACGGGCTTTGGACAGCCTTCATCGGTTGGTTTCTGATGGAGGCGGCCACAAGCAGCTATTCTCAAGTGGACGTTGCCACTGCCTTCCGGGGCATGCGGGTCTCCGACGTGATGTCACGCGACTGCGCCATCGTCAACCGCAGTATGAGTTTGCAGGAGTTCGTGGATACCTATGTTCTGAAGACCGGCCAGCGCTGTTTCGCCGTCGAAGACCATGGCCGGTTCGTGGGCCTCATCACCTTAAGGGACGTTGGTGCTGTCCCCCGCGAACATTGGGAAAGCACTACGGTGCGCGAGGCGATGCGACCAATCGAGAAGCTGCACGTCATCACCCCTGACACCCAGGTCTTGGATGCGTTGAAACTCATGGCCGGCAACGATATTAATCAGCTCCCAGTGGTCGCGAATGGCACTTTGCAAGGGATCCTCTCCCGATCTCATCTTATGCAGTTGTTGCAAGCCCGTTCTGAGTTGCAGTCGCCAGCCACACATCATGTTCCACTCCATCGAATGAATCAGAGAGGGGTAACACCGTAGGTCGCGTATGCGGATTCTTGCACAACTTATCATTCCCGAATCGATGGGGACGTTTTTACAGGGGTTGGGAAAACTTGGACTGATCCGACTCGGAGTGGTCGTGCTCGGCCTGGTCGCAATTCCCGACTCGGTATGGTCGTGGATCCCGGGGCTGGGTGGACTTGGATTAATCCTGCTTGGCTTGGTTGACAACACTCCTTTCGTCTCCGCCCCGCCAGGAAGCGAGGACGTATTCCTCATTCTGCTCTGCGCACATCACCCCCACTGGTGGGTCTATTACGCCTTCATGGCCACGGTGGGGGAGGTGCTTGGCGGATACTTAGGCTACCGACTGTCCGCAAAAGGCGGCCACGAAACCTTCGAAAAGAAGGTGGGGAGGCCGCGCGCAGAAAAAATCTACAAGTACTTTGAGAAACGGGGCTTCCTGACGGTGCTCGCCGGCTCCATGTTGCCGCCGCCCTTTCCTTTCAGTCCTGTCGTGATGGCGGCTGGAGTGATGCAGTATCCGCGCAAGAAGTTCTTGTCGGCGCTTTTCACGGGGCGGGCTGCGCGTTTTTTTGTCGAGGCTTTCCTGGGCAGGGTCTACGGACAGCAGATGATCGCCTTCTTCTCGCGCCACTACCGGCTCCTATTTTATGCCCTGATCTTGGTGGCAGTGGCCGCCGGCATCGGAGCCCTGGTCTATTTCGTGTGGTACAGACCCAACCAACGACGAAGAAGCGGGGCAGGCCCTGCTGGTCCAAAGGGAAAGCCCGCTTCTGAAGCCCATGGAGTAAATTGAAACACTTGCAGGCACGCTTGTGAGTACACAGGAGGCCCGCCTGGAAGGCGGAGGTGCAACGATGACACCAGTAGACGCAACGAGTCACATCGCCCCGAAGAAGATCTTATTCGCCACGGACTTCTCCCCTACCTCAGAGGCGGCGCTGCCATACGCCTTCTCTCTGGCAGACCACTACGGATCCCACCTCTATTTTGCTCACGTTATCGCTCTCGAGTACCCGGATTTCCCTCCAGCAGACGAGAGAGGGACGAAGCTCGAGGAGGCTCGCGAATTCACAGAACGAGAACTGAAGCGCTTGCTTGACGCTGCTCGTCAAAAAGGCATTTCGTGCCAGCCTTTGATTGGAGACGGCAAACCCTGGAACGTTCTTTCCGAAATGATCCACAAAAACGGCATCGACCTTACCATCGTGGGAACTCACGGACGTCGAGGCTTGAAAAAGCTGCGGCTGGGTTCGGTTGCGGAGGAGGTGCTTCGAATGGCACCATGTCCGGTGCTCACGGTTGGCCCGAAGATTTCGGAAACGGTCTCGGCGGATGTCCGGCTTGGGCACGTTCTTTATCCCGTGGAGTCTGTTCCCGATTCCAGCAACGCCGCAGCCTATGCTGTTTCGCTGGCCGAGGAACTCCGCGCCAAGCTCACGTTCATTAAGATCCTTGAGGAGACAGTTGCCTCTCCTGACCTGAAAGCCGAAATCCAGGAGCCTGTAAGGCATTGGATGGACGATCACGTCCCGCCGGAGTCAGCTTTGCGCGAGCGCACCAGTTTTGAGCTTGGGTTCGGCCGTCCGCCCGAAGCCATTATCACCTTCGCCCGTGACCGTTCTGTCGACTTGATCGTGATGAGCGTGCGACGCGTGGACCCCGTCATAGCCGCCCACCTTCCGGCGACGGACACAGCTTACGAGGTGGTCTGCACCGCCCCCTGCCCGGTACTCACAGTCCGCTAATCTTGCCCGCCACAGCGTAGGCTGAGAAAGAACTCTGCGACATAGATAATTTCCCACCAACAGAGGCGCTGGTCCAAATCCCGGCCCTTCGAGGCGAAAGGCTCTTTATGGGAATGTCGAACCAACTCGCCACGCACACTCTTTTGCGAAGTTCGCGAATTCGTGAAGAGTCCGCAAACTTTCGTGCGAGAACTTAAGCATTTTGAACAGCTTGAGAATGGCACTTCCATTGCACAAACCATGGTCAGAAAAGGAGAAGTGCCAAACCAAAGGAGAAGAGCCATGAAGAAGGACAGGGAAATTCAGATTGATGTTCTCGACGAACTGCGGTGGGAGCCGAGCGTCAACGCCACAGACATCGGGGTCACGGTGAAGGATGGCGTAGTCACACTCGAAGGTACGGTGGATAGCTACGCTGAAAAGTGGGCTGCCGAGAAAGCAGTAAAACGGTTGCCTAACGTTAAGGGCCTTGCCGTCGAGCTCAAGGTCGAGCTGCCAGGTTCCAGTGAGCGGACCGACTCGGATATCGCCCGCGCCGCCGAAGACGCTTTGCAGTGGGATATCTTGGTGCCCCGTAACCGGATCAAGGTGACCGTAGAGAAGGGCTTCCTGACACTGGACGGGGAGGTTGACCGGCAATTTCAGAGGTCGGCTGCCGAGAAAGCGGTGCATCATCTGACAGGGGTCACGGGAGTAAGCAATCAGATCACGATTAAACCGAGGGTCGCGCTGACCGACGTGAAGGAAAAAATCGAAGCGGCACTCAAGCGCAACGCAATGCTGGACGCGCAGGAGATTAACGTGAAAGCCGAGGAGAGCAAGGTCACCCTGACCGGCAGCGTGCGCTCCTGGGCCGAGCTGGACGAGGCCACGAACGCAGCCTGGGCCGCGCCCGGGGTTACTCAGGTTGAGAACCTCCTCACGGTATCGTACTGAAACTGCGTGGCGTAGGGCCAATATCTGAGATGTCGGAAGATCGGCGGTATCCAAAAAATGCACGGCCCCTGAAAACACGCGGGTAACCGCCGATCTTCCCGTGAGCCCACTCCGACGCGGGTCGAACTGGTTGACGAATTGCGCCGGAACAATTGAGTTCCACCTTACCGAACGTAGAGAGGTGATTCATGTACGCCATTTCAGAATGCGTAACTTGCATCGTGATGACATTCGCAGTAAGTGCCATCTTGTTTGGGTTCACTATCTTGTTTCTCGCGCTCAAAGAGCGACTGGAAAGCCGAAGAGGTACATCACAGGCATTCCAAGCGGCCGACGCGCCATTTTGGCCTCAGCCGGTTGCCGTGCCGGCAGAACACAAGAGATCAGGCTGTTGGGGCAACGATGTCTGATGGATGCTGTCAGGCGAAGCCGCCAGCTGTTGGGAGTGACAGAGCAGAGGAGTGAATGCCATGCCAGCAATTAAATGCATCCTTTGTCCGATCGATTTCTCAGAATCTTCGGTGTTGGCTTTTGACTATGCGCAGTCAGTCGCCGCTCATTACAAGGCTCTTGTGTTGTTGCAACATGTCGTCGATTCGCTGAGGCCATTGTATCCTTACCATGCTTTCCCCAATGATTACGATGAAATCTGCCGAAAACTTCGCGCCGACGCCGTGCAGCAGCTTGTTGAGTTTGCCAAGACAAACAATTGCTGTGGCGTACGCACCCAATCGAGCGTGCGAGACGGCGATGTAACGGCCCTTATTCTCGAAGTTGCCGAAGAAAGAGCGGTGGACCTGATCGTAATGGGAACCCACGGGTTGCGAGGGGTCGACCACCTGACGCTGGGATCAGTCACGGAAAAGGTGTTGCGAAAGGCCGGCTTTCCGGTGCTGACCGTGCGGAAGCCGCTCCACCACCCTGCCACCCTTACAGGGGTGCCTCACCTTGTCGAAGTGCAGCGGATAGTCTGCTGCATAGACTTTTCGGAATCCTCGAATCAAGCGTTGGAACAAGCCGTTTCGCTGGCGGCGGAGTACTGTGCGGAACTCACTTTGCTTCACGTAATAGAACACATGTCGAGCTCTTCCGATGTCGAAAAAGAAACAACGAGAGCGCTGGAAGGACTGGAGAAACAAATCTCACCCTGGGCGCACCAGAACCTCGTGACAAAGCCCGTTGTGCGGATCGGCAAAGCCTATCAACAAATCATCCAGCTTGCCTTGGAGTCGCAAACCGACTTGCTCGTCATGGGTGGGCGTGGGCGGCACGCGCCGGACCTTTCCGTGTTCGGCTCGACGACGTACAGAGTGGTGCAGTTAGGCCCTTGTCCGGCCCTGGTGGTACACCGTGCCCGGAAGCCTGAGGGCAATGCTGGCAGGGCCTAGATGGCGGAGGGGCGGAGCTTTAGCCCTGCCGTATAACAACGAGGAGCGAAACCGTGCTCCGGGGTCTAGAGCCTCCAATAACTCTCCTCGGCAGGGCTAAGACCCCGCTCTTCCGCCAGAATCCAAAGATCGCTTATTTCTGCGACGATGCACCACCGGTGCCGGCGCTGAACCACTGAACTGGAAACCTGCAGCTCCGATTGAGGAGGCCAACCATGTTACGGATTGAGCGCATTCTTTGTCCGGTTGATTTTTCCGTGTTTTCGGCAAGGGCGTACGACTACGCGCAGTCGCTGGCGCAGCATTACCAGGCCAAACTCTTTCTTCAACATGTCTTCGATTTCAATCTTCCAGCGTACGCTTACTACGTCCCGGCCAGTTACGTTGTCGAGCTTCAGCAAGAGTTACACAAGGACGCCATGTTGCAACTGCAAGAATTCGCCCGGCGTCCGGTCGATTACGGCGCACCACCCGAACGCATCCTGAACGAGGGCGCCGCGGCGAGCACTATACTTGGTTTTGCCGGAGTGCAAGCGGTCAATCTCATCGTAATGGGGAGTCATGGGCTCCAAGGAGCGGATCGTATCTCACTGGGATCGGTGACCGAAAAGGTGTTGCGCAAGGCCTGTTGTTCAGTACTGGTGGTTCGCAGTCCGGAACACGATTTTGTCAGCCCTGGTAGCGGACAGGATCCGGTTCAGCTGCACAAGATTCTCGTCTGTACGGATTTTTCTGAGTGCTCAAAGACGGCCCTGGAGCACGCGATCTCCATAGCAGCCGAGTACCATGCCGAGCTGAGCGTACTTCATGTTCTGGAGGACATGCCCGCTTCGAAGGATTTGCAGAGCACTACGCAGCCATTGTTGGCGCGGCTCGAGCAAGCACTCCCACCCGAGGCGCGCTGGCGTTCCACCATCATAACCAAGGTGCGCATCGGTAAACCTTACATCGAGATTATCCAAGAGGCTGCGGAAGCGAAATCGGACGCCGTGATTATGGGAGTGCGTGGCCGGAATGCCTTGGACGTCGCTGTATTTGGCTCAACCACTCATCGCGTGATCCAGTTAGGCCCTTGTCCGGTCTTGGCAGTTCACGTTTGATCAAGGAGGAAGCTGTGGGATCAACAGCTCAACCGCAAATCGATATCGGCCAGCCCTTGGTCGGAGAATATCCAAAAGCTGACTGGGATGGGCTTTGGGCTCGTCATTCCCACGGCCTCTACCGCCGAGTTCTGGGGATTGTGCAAAATCCGGAGGATGCGGAAGACGCCCTCCAAGAAGGTTTACTGTCAGCGTTCAGAAACCTCCCTCGCTTCGAAGGACGATCGGGGCTCTCTACTTGGCTCACGCGGATCGTAATTAATTCTGCGCTTATGCAACTGCAGAGCCGGCGAACGCATGAAGCGGTGTCATTGGATGAATCGCTCAAATCGCGAAGTTCGCGAATTCGCGAGGGAATCCTGCCCTTCTGATCCGTGAACTCCCGCATTTTCAATGGATTAGCTCTGGCCTGCGCATTGCTCTATGACAGAGTGCGCTCACAACACAATCGCGCAAGAAAGCAGTGGAGAGGCAAAGGAGAACAGAATGTGCACAGACGTAAACACGATGAAACAGGCAATCCATGACAAGTTCGGGACCCAAATCAAAATCGCTGAGGCGAAGCTGGACATGGTCAAAGCCCAAGTTGAATCTGCTAATGCGGACGCCGAAATTAAGGTAGTCGCCGAACTCCTGGCCAGGAAGAGAGCGCTCCAGCTTGAGCTGAAGGCACTGAAGAAGTCGGGCGGAGACAGGTGGGAACAGGCGAAGGCCGATCTCGAAGCACACCTCGCACATTTCGTGAAGCTGCTGAAGGATGCGGAATCGAAGGCCAAGGCAGGCTGAGGTGCGAAGCTGTGGGTCAGGCTTGTCGGTGAATCGAAGAATCTGCTGCCCTCGGAGGCGGAACAGGAGGAGGGTTACCATGGGTCCCAAAAACTGGAAGTGGATTTTTGCTCTCTTCGCGGCGTTCGTAGCGACTGCGGCGTTCACGTCCGCTAAAAAGTCGCCGCGCTCGGACAATGACGCGGCGAAAGTTAGGGAAGCGGCTACGCAGTCCACTAAGGCTGCTGAGGCGTTCGAAGCGATTATGGGCGCTCCCGACAAGGCGATTCCGCAGGATTTGCTGGCACGCGCGAAGGCAGTCGCAGTTTTCCCTCGGGTCATCAAAGCGGCTTTTCTTGTTGGCGGCGAGGGCGGCCGCGGTTGTGTGAGCCGCCGCACAAACGCGGGCTGGAGTGATCCCGTGTTCTTCCGCGCCGGCGCTGGAAGCGTGGGCCCGCAGCTGGGCGTATCGACGACCGATTTCGTCCTGCTGTTCATGAACGACGATGCGGTGAGCGGGCTGATGAAAGACAGGTTTGAGCTGGGAGCGGAGGCCGGTATCGCCGGAGGGCCCGTCGGGCGCGAAGCAAGCGCCGGAACCGACGCACTCATGCAAGCAAAGATTCTGTCCTATTCGCGTAGTCACGGTGTATTCGCTGGGGTTAACCTCAAGGGCGTAGTCATTCACCCCGAAGACCGTTTGAACTACGCCGTTTACAGCAAAACAGCGCACGCGCTGCTGAGCGAGGATGCACCTGCCGGCGGTGGCACGGAGGAAGGCCTTTCCGCGTTCCCGCAGGCGATTGCCCGCGGCGCTAAGACCTCCGGCACCGCTCATTGAGTGTGTGGAATGTGAGCCGCAGCTTTGTTACCGGACGAACCTGGGCATCAGCCCAGAATTCAGGTAAGGAGAACTGACAATGACTAATGTGTTGATATTTGGTGTTACCCCAGAGATGATTCATCACTGGGGATGGTTCTTGGCCTTTGGCATCGTGCTGCTGGCGCTGGGCATCGCGGCAATTGTACGGTCAGTCGCAGCGACTGTGGCTTCGATGCTATTCTTCGGCTGGCTGCTGATTTTTGGCAGCATCTTTCAGTTTGTCGCTGCGTTTATGGTTGGGAATTGGGCAGGGTTCTTCCTACACGTGCTGGTGGCGATTGTGTTCGGTATAACCGGGATCCTCATGTTGACTAGGCCGGTCATAAGCGCGGAGGCATTGACATTGCTGATGTCGATGTTTTTCCTGATCGCGGGACTGTATCAATTGATTGCTTCGTTGTGGGCTCACCTGCCGGGTTGGGGGTGGCAGGCACTGAGCGGGGTCGTCACAGCGACTTTGGGCGTTCTCGTCGCGGCCGGATGGCCGGCCTCAGGCCTTTGGGTGATCGGCCTTTTCGTTGGAATCGATCTGGTTTTCTTCGGTTGGGCCTGGATTATGCTGGCAATGGGCCTCCGCAAGATGTGACATAAGGGGCGACGAACTAGCCGAGCAATCTCTCGGTGACGAATTGTGTTAATGGGCTGCAACCGAGTGACGATTTGGGTGCACTAAACTGCACATGAACAGGGAGGGAAACAAAATGGCAACAGGTTCGCCAATCCCTTACAGTTTCAAAGCTAAAAGCGTTCCGCAAGCGGCCACTGTGCTTCTGGGACGTTTTCTCTATGTGTTGATTTTCCTAATGGCGGCACCCGGTCACTTCTCCAAACAGACTATCGCCTACGCGGCGACGCAAGGAGCGCCGCTCGCGTCCGTCGTCGTGCCGCTATCCGGAATCATCGCGCTGGCCGGCGGCTTGAGCATCCTGCTGGGATATCGCGCCAAAATCGGGGCCTGGCTGATTGTGCTGTTCCTGGTTCCCGTCACACTCATGATGCACAAGTTCTGGACCGTGCACGATCCGGTGATGGCGCAAACGCAAATGGTCATGTTCATGAAGAATTTGGCGATTCTCGGCGGAGCCTTGCTCATCAGCCAGTTCGGAGCGGGGCCGTTGAGCCTGGATGCCCGGCGCTCACACTGAAGCCGGTATCAATGTGCGAGTCCGCGGCTGTGCGAAGGCTGCCAACAGAGAAGCCGTGGACTCACGGTACAATGTCGGTCTGGGCTTTCTACTTCGAGCACGTGTTAATCTCAAGAGACAGAGGAACACTATGGGTGGCATGATCCCGTTAGGCGATGCAACTCGACGCCCCGAACGATTCCCCGCTGTCACGATTGGAATCATAATCGTGAACGCGTTGGTCTTTGTCGCGGAGCTGTCGGGCGGTGATGCGTTCGTAATGCGTTGGTCAGAGATCCCCGCCGATATCGTCTCCGGCCACCACTGGATCACTATCCTGACGGCCATGTTCATGCACGCCGGCTGGCTGCATATTATCGGCAATATGGTCTTCCTCTGGGCGTTTGGCCCAGAGAT
>JBELAJ010000078.1:0-21788 GCA_049508935.1 Terriglobia bacterium
CTAGTATTACTATGTTAAGTGGTGTCGTCAAAAATTCGTTCGAACTTCGTTCTGCAGAAGGGACAGAGTCCGCTCCATCTCACCAACCAGGGCTGGATCGTGCGGAGAATCTGTTCCCACGTCGCACCAAAAGTTTTTTTTACGCCGTAAGTAGACGGTCAGGATAAACAGATAAGCCACGGCGGAAAGCACCAGATGATGATGAAAGCCTCGCCAAGAGCGGCCTTCGAAATGGTCCAATCCCAAGTCATCCTTGGAGCGCTGGAAGTATTGTTCGATGTGCCAGCGGGAACGGCTCAGTTTCAAGCAGCGGGCTTTGGTGGGGGGACCGTGGAGATCGGCCAAGTAATAGTGATAGGGTTCAGTATCTCCCGCCGGCCAGTCCACTACCAGCCAGACTTTTTCCAGTTCGCCCCCGGCATGGCGCAAGTCGTGTTGCAGAAAAACCTCGCGCCAAGCCAGACGCGTGCCCCGGGTTTGTCCGCCCGCCGTCACCCAAGAGCACTTCTTCCATTGGTTCTCGGGGATTCGCTCGGTCAACTCCGCCAGGGTGGCAGCGGCAGGTTCCCCCTCACAAACGTAACGGCGAACCCGCTTGATCTCGGTCCGCACTTCATGGTCCCATCCCTTGAGTGCCTGCCCGTCGACTTGCAGAAAAAACTCCATGTCCAGGCCGCGCACCCCGGCGCGAAATTCCGCGTTGTTGCCGTAGGCGCTATCCCCCAAGACCGGCGCCGGAGGAACTCCGTCGCTCCGCGCTTGGCGCAGGATCTCCAGGGCCAGCTCCGGTTTGGTGGCAAACGTCACTTCCTCCGGGACGCCGGCAGCCTGGCAGCGTTCCCGGTCGGCGGTCCAGCGCTCGGGCAGATACAGCCGCCCGCCCACCGGCGCGGCGATCCACCCGTCGCTCACCGCCACTTCCACGCTCACTTGACAGTTGGCCTGCTTGCCCACCGCCCCGCAATATTGATGCGAAACTCCCACCGAGTGCGCGCCCTGCTTGACCCAACCAGTTTCATCCACCACCCAGGCCTCCAGCGGCTCCAAGTGCGGAATGATTTCCTGCCGGATCGCGCGCCACAACGCTTCCTCCCTCCAGGGGCTGTCGGTAACGAACTGTTGCAGACTTTGCGAGTCCACACCCAGGCGGTCGGCCATGGGAATGATCGATTTGCGCTGCCCCGGCATCAGCAGGCCCTCCACGTAGCGAGTGGCCGCCACGCGCCGTTCGCTTCGACCGAGCCCGGCAAGCAGCGGATTCAGAAACTCCAAGAATTGCGTCACGCTTTCTTTCCAGAGTTTGCCATTCCAGGGTATGGGCTTCATGCGCCCATGCTAAGTCATTCGAAGGAGAAATGCAAGACCCACTTAACATAGTAATACTAGGACTGGCCCCGCTCCCGGCCCTATGGCCAGGGCCATAGCGGGTGCTCATGATGGGATTCACCCTACCGGACGCACCAGATTTCTCGTCTCCCCAAATCTCCATTCCCCACACTCGTCGACCCAAAGCCCGTTTCGGGATCGTAAAATCCCACGGTGAAGGTAACCCGGACTTTCACACTTAGTGAGCTGCATCCAGTCTCGTTCTACTTGAAAAAACAGTCAGTTAGCTTTCCCCTCAGGAATCTCGCCTCTAAAGCCGATGGTCTATTCCCGGCTGTGCTCGGTCAGGCGATTCTGGGTCGCGTATTGTTAACGGACCAATCAACAGAGGCCTTCTTCGCGGCTTGGGCACACCCGCGGTAGGTTCGAAAAACTACTGGACAATCGATATCGAGATAAGCTATTGAAACCAATAGCGAGTAGGAATTTGCGAAAGTGGCGGAATTGGCAGACGCGCCAGGCTTAGGATCTGGTCCCGCAAGGGGTGGGGGTTCGAGTCCCCCCTTTCGCACCAAGCTTTCCTTTCAATGAGCTGGCGGCGCTGACGGCGAGTGCCTCTTTGGCAGCCCTTATGTTGAGGTTGCACGGGGGTTGCGTGTGGTTGCGGACTTGTTTGCGCGTCCAGTCGGTCGATGAAGTGAACATTTCTGCGTGAGACCAAATGGACGTATTTGTCGGCAGTAATCTGGATGGAGCTGTGGCCCATTTGATCTCGCACGTAAGGAAGGGGCGCCCCTTCCTCGATCAGCAGACTCCGAGGCATTAAACTTGCGGATGGTCAGCGTCACGCCCGTGAGGCTGCAGGGCGGGATGACGGCCGCTACGCGCGAGCCGTCGGCCAGGCGCGAGTCGAGGATGCGTTTCTCATCGGAGATGTCGCTCCCGAGGCGCCGCGCCACATTCTTCACCGCTACCAGGAGAGACTTGGGGTTAAGGGTGACGGGGACCGGTTCGAGAAATCCTCGGCGCTCGACGAAGACGCGCTCGGGGCCGTTAACCATGATCTCGCTAACCTCCGGATCGAGGATGGAGGGTTCGACCGGCCGCAGGAACGGCAGGTTCATCTCGAAGCCAGGCGGTCGCTGAGCGGCCCGGAACATCACCCGGTCAAAGCAGTTCCTGCGCTTTTCACGGCTGAGAGCCTTCGAAGCTGCTGGTCATCTGTAATCAACGTGGCGTCGCGTTCAATGGCCGTGGCGGCAATGATGGCGTCGGGAAGCTTGAGCCGCTGCTGACTGCGCAGCGTGATAACTCTATCGATTAGCGCCAGCTCAGTTTTGTCCAGGCTTACGATGTCGATCGCTTCAGAGAACTTCTGAAAAATCCTACGGTCATTCTCGCTGAGGTTTGGAAAAGCCAGAAACTCGATATAGGAGAGGATGGAAATCCCCACCCAGGCCGCCGACTGCAGCTGTTCCTGCAATGTGTAGCCGCCGCGCAGCAAATAAACAATTGCATTGGTATCCAGCAGATATCGCTCACCACTCATCGCGCAGCTTTCTCTGCTCCTCGACGGCGTCGCCCTGCCATTCGAGTCTTCCCACCACCCCGGCAAAATCATATTTCGATCCGTTCGGCCTGGGCGGCTCACTCACGACGAGGACGAACTCGACGGTGCCCGCGGGAAGCTCGACCGGTACGTCGACCCGCAACCGCCCATCGCTTCCCACCTGCCCTTTGGTTTTCACAACCTGCATCGGACCCTCCCATGCCTCGAACGAGAACAGTCGGTGCTTGACCAAAGTGTAGCACGGCAGCCGGATTGGAATTGACCTTTCAGCCCTCAGGAAGCGCCACGGAGTCTCAAGCCCGGGAATCGCCGCTCCTGAGTCTACCGCTACAATTGCCTCATCGGAGGAACACCATTCGGGGCTGCGCGTCGTGCAACGAGCTGATGCTCTGCGTGGCGACGATCGGAATGCAGCGAGGCTCCCGGGAGAGGGCCAGAAACTTCTCGTCGCCGTTGGGATCGTTCTGCCCCGCGGTGGCGAATTCGTGGTACTCGTCGCAGATAAAGAACACCTGACGCCAGTAGCGGTCAGGATCCTTCTTGATCTTGGGAATCCGGTTCAGCACCGCCCGCTGGCGCCTGTCATTCTGAACGAAGTGAAGAATCTCCGCGGTTCATCGCAAGTGCCGGAAACAAAACCAACTGCAGTGATCCTTCGCTACGCTCAGGATGACAGCGGCAAGGATTTCGACCAACGCAGCAGTGGCCGGCCATAGCGTGTAGCGCAGAGGTGGGCGCACTTGGCCCTCCTCTGCGGCTCTTATTGTGTAAATGATCTTATCCAGTCCAGAGGCGGGTTCGAGACCTATAATAGGGCGCCATGTCACGCCTTCGACGCTTGGTGGTATCAGACCGTTGGTTTTTCGTAACCTGCCGCCTGTTACCCGGGCGGAAGCTTCTCTCCGATTCAGAATTCGCTCGCTTGGCGCGGGTGATCCAGGAGCGCCGGGAAGAACGCCGCTTCGTGCTCACGGCGTGGGTGTTCCTCACTGGCATGCGATTTTCTATCCGCGCAGTCCGCTCACCATCTCCAGGGTGATGGAAGCCACCAAAGATGGAGCGACGAAGCGGATCAACCGTTCGCGTGGGGAAGTGGGACGCCTGCTCGAGGCTCGCTTCTTTGATCGGGCACTCCGCACCGTGCACGAGTACAACGAGAAGGTGCAGTACATTCATCTGAATCCGGTGAGGGCGCGACCGGCGCGCCACCCGGAAGCGGTAGCGCGGACCACCGCTTCTGTGGTCCGCGGCTTTTTCAATCGAAGAACCGCGGACCGCAAAAACGGCGGTCCGCGCTACCCGCTCGATTCCGAATCGGTCTTTGACTGCCTGCGGCGTTGGTGCTTATACATACAGAATACCCCGCCGTCGTCCAGACCCTAGGTCCAATAGGGCTTGGCGCCATAATAGGTGGCGACTTCGGTACCCCAGGCGCGGTCAGCCATGTCCGGCCAGTGAGCCTTGTCGAATCCGGGAGCGTGCTCGAGCAATTGTTTATCGACGTTCAGGACGAACTGCCTTTCAGCGGTGTCTACCGTGAGGGCACTCCAGGGGATGGCAAACAATTTGTCACCCACACCCAGGAACCCCCCAAACGAAAGAACTGCATAAGCAACTCGGCCCTTCTCCACGTCGATCATCAAATGTTCGATTGTTCCGAGATTCTCTTTTTGACGGTTCACGACCTTATCGCCTGTAAGAGTGTCTGCCGCCAGAACACTCTGCATCCAACGTCCTTTGGCATCTCTCGTTTGTGGCATGATGCCTCCTTTTTTCAGATTAGGAATTAGTTGAAATCAGGTTCTGGGATAGCTTGACAGGTCGTGACATAAGCTGTCTGTTCAAAAAGAAACATCTCTATGTTCAAAAAGGAACAGGCGGGTTGCGCCAACCATGCGCTCTTAGCCCGCTTCTTCACCGGCGAGTGCAGAGTACCTCCTCGGTGATTTGAGCGGGTAGCGCGGACCACCGCTTTTGTGATGGTCCGCGTCTTTTCCGCCCCGTGATGGAGCGATCAAATTCGTGCGCGCGGATGGGAGGGCATTCTCACGCGGGCGACAATCAAACCGCAGCGTTCGTTTTGTTTCTCGGCGCTCAGGCCGGCGTATTCGTTGTAACTTGACCATCGCCCATCTACCGGGCGGCTGGCCAGCCCGGCCCTGACCGGGTTAAGCTGGATGTACTCGACCTTTTCGTTGTATTCCTTGACGCTGCGCAGGGCGCGGTCGAAGAACCGGGGCTGCCACACCTGGTAGCGCGGACCACCGCTTCTGTGGCCCGCGGCTTTTTCAAACGAAGAACCGCGGACCGCAAAAACGGCGGTCCGCGCTACCCGCTTCATGGCCAGCGAGATCGTGGTCGGATGCACCGGCGCGCCAATGCGGTAGCGCAGAGGTATCCGCCAGCCGGCGGATTCCTCTGCGGCCGTTGGTCAGGGAGGAAGACCCAAGCCGTCAGGTAGAAAGGATTGAGCGCCCGCGCCCGGTTGAAGGCGCGCGCCAGCAGGGCGAAGTCAGGCTCGGTGAGTCTCTCTCGCCGTTTGAGGAGGCGCACGGAGATGAAGAAATCGGAAAGGAAGGGACGCCGGAGTTTCGACACCGCGATAGAATACGGCACGGTGGCGATGGTGGCCAGGGAAAAGACGCGGACCGCAAAAGCGGCGGTCCGCGCTACCCGCTCAGGCCGGTGTTGTGGTATTCTCCCACACAATGGACCTGGAAAAAGATGTCTACTTTCGCATTTATATGTAAACTTTCCGGCATTGTATCGCAAGCGCGGACGGTGACCCCGTTTACGCTGGCCACCAGTTCAATTCCAACTTCAACTACAACGGCCCTCAACGGAAAGGCGCGGCGAAGAGTTGGTCTCGCAGATTTTAGCTGTTGCAGGCACGTTGCGCGGGAGCGCGGAAGCGTCGCGGTGGCAGTTAGTCAATGGAATACACGCTGGTGACCTTGGGCGAATAGGACCAGATCAGATGGAGCGCCCAGAACAGCACATGACCGATTCGGCTGGTGAAAGACTGTTGCGCTCGATCCTCGAGCCACTTGGGTGGACTGTCAACAGAATTGAGCATGATTATGGAGTCGACTTTGAAGTGGAAGTGTTTTGGGAGGGGCGCACAACGGGAGTCACCTTCAAGGTGCAGCTAAAAAGCTCAAGGGCGACTAAGTACTCTTCTGGCGGTGACTTCATTTCGCAGACTCTCGGCTCGGATGCCGCCACCTATCTGTGCCAAGAGTTGACCAGTCCTGTAATTCTGATCCACGCGGATGTTGAACAGAATAGAACGTTTTGGCTGGCCCCCCAACTGGACCTTGACACGATACGCAAGCTAAAAGACGAGGCGCTAGGACAAGCTATTACCCTAAGGATCCCGACTGTCAACGAACTACCCGACTCGCTACCGCGCCTCGTCGCGGAGATTGAGGAGGTTGAAACCCTCCTTGCTACCCGCGTAATTATTGAAACGCCCGTTTTGGATTTCGTCTCTTCCATTCGCGACCGCATTAATAGCGACGAAATCATCCGGGAATTCAAGATAAAGAGCGACTCTGTCAAGCTTTCTCAAGCGCAGTCGCTGTTAGGGGACGGGTTAGTCGATGAGGCACGCTCTAGAATCAACTCCGTTCTGTCAGACCCGGAGGCCTCAATAGGGAACAAGTTCCCAGCTGTTCTCATTCTGGAGGGGGTTGAGGCGCGCGCTTTCAGGGAAGGCAGGTCGGCGTTCAGAGCGTTTCCCGAAATTAAAGCGTATATAGCAGACAAGCTTTGGACTTTGGTGCGCAACGGGCCAGCTCACATGAAGTTTTATGCCCTAATCGCAAGAGAGGCTGGGAAACTCGCTCTACTGGCCGAAAGGGAATCGGCCTTATACATAAACTGGGTCGCGCATACCGAGACCGCAGATATTCTGTGGAAGCTGTCCTTGGTAAATCAGCGCGCAAGGGTTTCGCGCGAGATTGTCAAGCAGTACAACCGGTGTCTTAGGCTTGCGCAGTACGCATCAGGCTCGCCTCATCGTTGGTTACTCGGGGGGGCGATACTTCATGTGGTCAGTGCGATCTCGGTCTTCATTTTGCGCTTACGACTTGAGGGCCTGGAAAGAAGCGAAGCTACCTACGCCGCGTCCGCGTTGCAGCTCTGCAATCTCGCGGCACAGATTGCCATTGAGTTCCGAGATGACCAAGGGCTGACAGAAGCTGTGCTGGCCGCGCCCTCCATTGACTGCAGGGAAGGGAGCCCCGCATTAAGATGGGCGCGAGCGACCTCCACTTCGATTCGGGACCGAAATGTGAGAAAGGCCACTGAAGATAGACTGGAATGGACCGCAAACGAACTGCGGCGCCAGCCACCAGACCAAGCGCCTCCCTTCAGCGACCTCCGACGTATGTTTGAGGAAATGGCCACCGCACTCGGGATTGACCTTTCAGACCCAAATGACCCAAGGGCGGAACTTGTTCGAATCGGCATCGCCGATCTGGATCCCAGCCGGGTCCTGAAGGGTTGTGAACACATCTTCATTAGCCTCGGCGACCGCGAGATACTCGCTGAGCGGCTCGCACTACCGACGGCTGGAAACAAAATAATCCATTGTGATTTGCATGGGCACGCTATCGAGGGACCAGATCTGGACGGTACGTACGCCTTGTTCAAGCAGAGATACTGCCAGAAATGTTCCGACTCCCGCCCACGGCTTGCCGACTGGGTCTACACGGAAGAGTGGCAACAAGAGGAGAATCGCAAACACGTAGAGTTCTTGGCCGACTTTAACCGGCGGAGGAACGCCCGACGGCGTAATGCGTAGCCCAGTGGAACAGCAGGGGAGGATGTGTTGACTGATGAAGGATATCTTCATATCGCTGGTAGACGGACGAGTTTTCTTGGGTACCCTGGTAGGCGCGTTTGTTACGGTTTTGACCGGGGAGATTCTTAGGGTAGCCCTCAAAATACGCCTTCTGGTAGCCCCCGCCGCGGGTGGCGCATACATTGCTTTCTATGTATGCGCCCTTTGTCGACATGGCAACCGATAGTCTAAGGGTTTTGTTGGGCCCATGGGTCGCCGACATCAAAGGCAATGTCGGCGCCACCCGCGGACGCTTCCCCAGCAGTAGTCATCGCGGTTTGCGGAAGCGTTAGAGGCATGCTTGGCATGATCAACGACAGCACCGGGGGTATCTCGCGTAGACCGGTAGAAGACCTTCTGTTAACATCTCCTTTCGTATCGCGGTCAAGACAGCATTGAGGGCGGCTGGCCGTTTGTGATGTAAACCATCTCGCACCTAGGAGGTGAGTATGGGAGTCGGTCGGGTTCAGGCTAAGACCGGAAGTCTGGAAGCGCTCGCACGAGCTCGGTTCTTGGACCTAGAGGAACGCGTTGCGGAGCTCAGGCTGGTGCGCGCTGTGCCGCGGAATGAAGTAGTGGACTGCGGTCCGATCCAGGGTAATGACCTCAGCACAGCCGCCAAGGGGTGGGGCAAAGATCGGGAGATCCGTGCTGAACTGATTCGATGGATTTGCGTTGACCGGCGCGCTCGGGAGGAAGTGGACCCCGAGGGCATCAAAGTGTACGGTGCCAAGATTGTCCATCCGTTGATACTGGACTTTGTAACCGTTCTTTTCCCTCTGCACCTCTGGAGGTGTTTACTCACAGACAATGCCAGCCTTCACTTCATCACAATGCCCGCGCTGGACCTTGCGGGAAGCTGGCTGAGGTCGTTGCTTGCCGATGGCGCCAATATCACTGGGCCTGTATTCCTTCGGAGCGGCTTCCGCGCCGAAGGGGAAGTGAGGCTGACAGACGCCCAAATCGGTGGGACGTTAGATTGCTCGGGCGCCACATTTGCACCACCATCACCAAAGGAAGTCGCCGACACCGGCGCGGCGTTGAACGCCTCTGCGATAGCGGTTCGCAGCGACATCTTCCTCTCCCACAAATTCCTGGCGGAAGGTGAGGTGAGACTCGTAGGCGCTCAAATCGAAGGTGACCTCGATTGCAGCGGAGGGACGTTCGTAAATCCCAGCGGAAGCGGCTTAGCAGTCGTTGCGGACCGTGCAAGCGTCAAGCGGAGAGTTTCCTTCGGCGATGGTTTTCGCGCGGAAGGCCGTATAAGTCTCTTGAGCGCTCGTATCGGAGGGAGTCTCAATTTTGGCAAAGTTGACCTGAAATCGGCGATTCTTGATCTGAGAAATGCCTCGGCAAATTCTATCGTCGATAATTGCCGGGAGAGTTGGCCCGACCAGGGGAAGCTGTATCTTGACGGCTTTGCCTATGGGGGAATCCCTAGTGGCCCGAGAGACGCGAAAACGAGGTTGGAGTGGCTGCGACTTCAGCCCGAGAAGCCCTTTAGCCCCCAGCCGTACCGTCAGTTGGCCAAAGTCCTGAGTGAAGCAGGAGACGATGATGGTGCACGACGCGTGCTCGTCGAAATGCAAGACCGGCACTGGAAACTGAAAGACGATCATCGTTGGACCGACCCGCTTGAGAGATGGCCGCTCAGCATAGCCGTTGGCTATGGCTACCATCCCTTGTGGGCGTTTTGGGAGATTGTGGGGCTTAGCACCTTGGGATGGGTCATATACCGAAGGGGCTACCTAGCCGGAAACATCGTGCCCGTGGACAAGCAGGCCTACGCATCCTTCAGGTCAGATGGTCGACCGCCAGACCACCATACTGCTTTCGCGCCACTAGTCTTTTCGATTGAGAACTCCCTGCCGCTGGTCAAACTCGGCCAAGGAGACAAATGGCAACCCGAACCTAGCCCGAAGGTTGCTCCGTTCCAGCAAAAAAGCTGGCCAACTGCCCTTGGACCACCGAGACCCCGGACAAAGCTGAGTTGGTCCCGATGCTTTCTTGTTTATTGCGGGTTGGAGCCTGATCCGAACACTGAAAAGTTGCGCTCGCAACCTAGCCGATGGCTTACCTCATCGAAATTTCTGCGTTGGTTCCTCTGGTTCCAGATCCTGCTTGGGTGGCTGTTAGCTACGCTTTTCCTTGCAGGCGTAACGGGCCTTGTTCGCAATGGCTAGCTTTTGCTAGTCTGCCTTGGGCTCAGGGCGTCGAGCGCTTCAATAGTAACACGGCTGTCACCGCCGGCTGGCATCAGAGCGGAGCTCTGCGGTCTTGATGCATCGCAACGATTTAAACGTAGCGCTTCGCCCTGCGCGGGCCTCACGCTTCGTCACGTTCGGTTGTGACTCTGCCGCACTGCGCTTCGTGCGTGGCCTGCGACGTCGGAGAGGTTTTCGACAACCGTGGAAAGAAACCCGTCCATTAGCTGCGCACGGGATGCAATGCTCGCTCGACGCCTTGGGGATCGCGCGCGATGACGGTGAGGTAGGCTTTAGCCGGCTGGTCGGGCTCCGAGCGGCCCTGTTCCCAATCCCGTAGAGTTCCAAGAGGGATTCTGAATCGTGCGGCAAATTCCTCCTGGGTCAGCGCGAGGGCGCGCCAAGGGTTTTGACACGCGCAGCCCTGAAAGGGCGGCCCAGCAGAGCCCAGGCCAGCGGCCTGGGTGGAAGCGGTAAGAGAATATTTCATTTCCGGCCTCAAGTCCTGAAGGGGCGTGATAGCCGCGGCTTCCGCAGGTCGCCCCTTCAGGGCTCGACCCGGAAAACCGCTCCTTTCCCAGGCCGTTGGCCTGGGCTCTGCTGGGCCGCCCCTTCGGGGCTGTGAGTTGCAGGCGAAGTCCAGCTTCGAGTTTAATACACCGGGCAACACACATTTAGGACACTAGCGATCGGACGACCGGCGGGCGTCCCTCCTGAGGCGAACCAGCGGGCGCTGGTGCAGTCGGTGGTATTGACTACATTGGTATTTGACAAATGGGACGAAATAGGCTAGAGTGGTGCTGTGGGGTTGGGCAGGGGTCAGGCCCTGCCGGATCGGTTATGCCAGAAAGTCCTCTTCTGTTTTCCTCCGTAGTCCCTGCCTGTGGTTTCTGCCTCCAAGTGCAGTCGAGAAGTCGAGGAGTCAATCAGTCGAGGAGTGGGAGACCCAGAGCCGACCGCGACCGTCGCGCGCGGGCCGCAGTCTGGAAGGTGGCGGAGGGCTCCCCAACGTCTCGACTCCTCAACTTGTCCACCGCAAAATCGAGGGAACAAAGCGAGAATGTCTATGAAAACAAACAGTCGAGGAGTTGAGGAGTCGAGAAGTCGAGGAGTTGTGAAGCCAAACCAAAAATCCTGGGGCCGGACACCGGTGGCTTTTCACTCTTCGACTCTCGACTCTCGACTTCTCGACTTGAATTCGACGAAACAAAGCGAGAATGTCTATGAAAACAAAGAACAAGGTCAAAAAGTCGCCGAGTCGCACAGTGCCAGACCAAACGCCGACCGCACGTCCTCGAGCCGCAGGTCAGAAGGCGACGGCTGACTCCTCGACTTCTCGACTCCTCAACTTGTCGATCGCAAAATCGGGGGAACAAACCGAGAATGTCTATGAAAACAAAGGACAAGTTTAAAAAGTCGCTGAGTCGCATAGTGCCTCGGCGTAGTTGGCGTTGGTGATGAGCATGCGCCCGGACGTTGAGCGCATGATTGGCAGGGACCGTGGCGAGGTATGAGTTAAGCAGGTTATAGCGCTCTTCACGGTGTCCTTTCGGCAATTAACCGGCCAATCCATTGAATCTCGCCTCTAAAAACTGTAGCCGAGAAGCCTAGCTTATCTCCAACAGCAGAGCGTTCCGGCCCATGCTGCCGGTGCACTGGAACAAGCCGCTGCCTTCTATCAACAGCAGCTCCCGCGCCACCCCGAGGCGCTCCGGTATCTCGAACAGCGTGGAGTGCACGAGTCTGCTCTGATCCAAGAGCTTCGCATCGGCTACGCCCCCGGCGGAAATCTGCGGCGTCATCTTACCGACCAAGGTTATTCCTTGGAGTCGCTGCAGCATGTCGGCCTCGTCAACCCGCAGGGCTGCGATGCCTTCTACCGGCGTGTTGTCCTCCCCTGTTGCCAGGACAGACAGGTGGTGAATTTGTATGGCCGCAGTGTCGGCACGGCCTTCCCCCATCGCTTTCTCCTCGGCCCCCAGGGTGGCTTATTCGACTGGGGATCGGTTCGCCAGTTCTCCACCACCATCCTGGTCGAAGGCCTGCTCGATCTGGCGGTGCTCTGGCAAGCCGGTTTTCGCAATACTACGTGTGCTTTCGGCACACATCTCACCTCATTTCAGTTCCATCAGCTTTCCGCTGAGCCGCATCGTCTGGTCTATATCGTCTTTGATCAGGATGAAAACCAAGCCGGACAACGCGCCGCTCAGCAACTCGCACGACGCTTGGCCGGGGCCAGCGTCCCCGCGCGCCTGGTTCACTTGCCCGCTGGACACGACCCGAACAGTTACTGGGTTGCCGGTGCCGCCCCTGCTGATTTCGCCGACCGCCTGGAGGGCACGGACCAGTTATGAAACTCGCCTTGGCCCATCAATCTGCCACCCAACCCGGCATTTGCCCATATCGCGTGATCGACGAGCAAGATCACGAAATCACCTGGGTCAACGGTTTTCTGGATGCCCAGCATATCCGTCAACTGTCGCCGCGCTCGCTCCGCGCCTACGCTTATGACCTCCTTCACTTCGCTCGTTGGTTTCAAAGCCAGCATCAGACCCTTTCCGCGATCACCGAGTCCATGCTGCTGGACTATGTTCGGTATCAACTGAATCAACAGCCCCAACCCACGCCGCAAACCGTAAATCATCGCTTGACCGTGATTCGCTGTTTGTATCGATTCCACATCGGACAGGAGATTCCTCCTGGCCAGTCCCATTTCCAGCGCCTCTATACGACGCGCTGCCCGCTCGGCTATGGCCGTCCCCGTCGCACCGCTGCCTTCGGTCTCCGCCTCAAACAGCCTCGGCGTGTGATCCAGCCGCTCTCGGCGGAGCAAGTCGCGAAGTTTTGGGCGACCTTTCGTACCTTCCGCGATCTTGCCGTGGTGGGCTTGATGCTATTCGACGGCCTGCGTTCCTGCGAGATCCTGGCGCTTCAACTCGAAGATCTGAAACTGGCCGCTGCGCAACTGTACGTTCTGGGCAAAAGCAAGAAACCGCGAATCTTGCCGCTACCCGGCGAGATTATGGATGTGCTTCAAAGCTACCTTCGCCTGGAACGGCCGCTGACCAACTCCCCCTCTCTGTTCGTTACCCTCAAAGGCCGTCGACGCGGCCACCCTATGACACCGGCGGGACTCCGCTCACTATTCCGTCATCATCGATCGAGCAGTCAGGTCCTGGTGGCCAACCCGCACCGGTTTCGCCACTATGCCGAGTTCCGGACTATGCCGAGTGAAGTCGTCACGGCCGCGTCGATGGCCACCTTGAGGATTGCGTACTCGGCATAGTCTGGGGTCTTCTCCTTCTATCTCAATTTCAGAAGGAGAAGACATGACCAACCAGTTTTTCACGCACCCCAAGACACTTCAGAGTCTGCATGAAGGTCCGCTGGGCGCCCACATCGACGCCTACGCGGCATTTCTGCATGAGCAAGGTTACGGATCGAATTCGCTTCACTCGACTGGGTGCCGCCGACATCACCAACTTTGTTCTACGCCATGCCCACGACTTCAGTCCCGGGCGCGCCAAACTGATGATCACGGCACTGCGGTCCTTTCTGCGGTACTTGTGGCAGCGAGGTGAGATTGCGTCCGACTTGGCAGCTTGTGTGCCCGGCGTGCCGCGTTGGTCGTTTTCGACCTTGCCGAAGTCTCTCCCTCCTGGCCAGGTGCGGCGAGTCTTGGACCATTGTGATCGGCAGACCTCCACGGGACGGCGGGATTATGCGATCCTGCTTCTACTCGCCCGCTTAGGCCTTCGCGCCGGCGAGGTCGTCACCTTGACCCTGGACGACATCGATTGGGAGGGAGGCCGCCTTACCCTGCGCAGCAAGGGAGGGCGCTGGACCGAACTGCCCCTGCCGGCGGATGTCGGCGAAGCCTTGGCCTCCTACCTCCAACAAGGGCGACCGCGCTGTGCTAGTCGCCGGGTATTCATTCGTCAGTGCCCACCCCGAGTCGGCTTCGCCAACTCCGTCGCCATCTGCACCGTCGTCGAGGGGGCCCTGGCCCGCGCCGGAGTTAACTCACCGCGCAAGGGAGCGCATCTTTTCAGGCACAGCCTGGCGACCGAGATGCTCCGCCAAGGTGCATCATTAGCTGAGATCGGCGAACTGCTGCGTCACCAGCACCCCAACACGACCACCATCTATGCCAAGGTGAACCTTCCCGCGTTGCGTAGCCTGGCACTGCCCTGGCCGGGAGGTGGGCGATGAAAAAGCTCCGAAAAGCTGTGCAAGATTATGTGGCCCTGCGACGCGCCTTGGGATTCAAGCTCGAAAAGGTCGAGGTGGGGCTGTTGGATTTCGTGTCATTCCTAGAACGACAGGGGACCTCCCACATCACCACCGAGCGCGCCTTGCAGTGGGCCACGCAACCTTCCCATGTTCAGCCGTTCGTGTGGGCCCAGCGCCTCAGTTTCGTGCGCGGCTTTGCACGACATTGGAGCGCCACGGACCCACGTACGGAGATTCCGCCCTGGGGCCTGCTGCCCTACCGTCCGTTGCGGGCTCGACCGTACCTCTACTCCGAGGAGGAGATCCGGCGGTTGCTCGAAGCCGCTAAATCTCTCCCCTCCCGTCACCCGCTGCGGCCCTGGACCTACCACTGCCTGTTCGGATTGTTGGTGGTCACCGGCCTGCGCTTGGGAGAGGTGCTGAAGCTGCGAACCGGGGATATAGACTGGTCGAAAGGCGTCCTCACCATTCGCGACACGAAGTTCGGCAAGTCTCGTCTGGTACCTCTGCATCCCTCGACCTGCAAGGTTCTGGCCGCCTACGCGAAACGCCAGGATAGTTTGTTTGCCGCGCGAGCCGAAGCACACTTTCTTATAAATCAGAACGGCAATCGGCTGGACAAAGGCGAGGTCCACCGCACCTTCTATGCACTGTCGCGACAAATTGGACTGCGCGCCCCGTCGGCCAGCCACGAACCGCGCTTGCATGATTTTCGCCACCGCCTGGCGATTCAGACCTTGGTGCATTGGTACCGGTCTGGTCAAGACGTGGAGCGGCTTCTGCCTGTCCTGTCCACCTACCTGGGACACGTCCACGTGACTGACACCTACTGGTACCTGTCAGCCTGCCCGGAATTGATGGGCCTGGCCCGAGAGCGGATGGAGAGAAGATGGGAGGTGTAGATCGTTCCGTAATTGCCCTTTGGTTGGGTCACGAGTCGGTAGAAACCACTCAGATTTATCTCGATGCCAATCTCGCCCTCAAGGAGGAAGCTTTGAAAAAGACCACACCGCTCAACGGCAAGGCTGGTCGCTACCGAGCGGATGATCAACTACTGCAGTTCCTGAAGAGCCTCTAGCGGGACCTGAGCTATGCCGAGCTGGCGCGACAGCGGGCATCGCGCGAGGCCTGTATTCATCAGGCGTCCGGGTTCCGCCGCAAGTCCTACTCGGCATAGTCCGGAACTCGGCATAGTGGCGATTGTTCCCGGGAACAAAATGGTAGGGGCGCGCCGCTATCGGGCGTCTAAGCTCGCTGAAAAGCCGTACATCCCCGCCCGCATTGTGAACCTTGGCGATAGCGAGGCGCTTGAACTTCAAATCATCGAGAACCTCCATCGTACCGATGTGCACGAATTGGACGAAGCTTAGGGAGTATGGTTTGCACTACACTCAAACGTGCTGGCGATGAAGGTCTCTTTACCATAACCCAAGGGCACCATGAGTGAAGCAGAGTTGCACATGATTCACATGCGGATGCAGGGTGGGGTGCTCACCAAGGCCAAGCGCGGCGAACTAAGAGTGAGACTGCCTATTGGCTTCGTCTATGACGATGAGAATCGGGTGATCCTGGACCCGGATCAGCAGGTTCAGGAAGCTGTCCGGATGATCTTTTCGAGCTTCCGTCGGACGGGTTCGACCTATGGCACTATGAAATACTTCCGGCAACAGAACCTGCTTTTCCCCGCCCGGCTTGTGTATGGACCGCGCCAGGGGGAGCTATCATGGGCACCGCTCCAGCGCAATCAGGTGACGCGAACCCTGCGCAATCCGCGTTACGCCGGTGCCTTTTTCTTCGGGCGAACCCGCTTCCGCAAGAAACTGCCAGGGACAAGCTCGGGTGGAACAAAAACCGTCCCCCGCGAACAGTGGCACGCTTTAATCCAAAATGCACCCCGGGCTATATTACCTGGGACGATTACGAGGAGAACCTCCGAAAGCTGAAAGAAAACTCACGGGCGCACCTCATCCAACTCAAGGCTCCGCCCAGCGAAGGCCCGGCTTTACTCCAGGGTCTGGCACTTTGCGGTGTACGTGGAAGGCGCATGGGGATTCGGTACCACTGGCGCCAAAATGTTCTGATACCGGATTACATGGGCCCATATGTTTCGATCGAGAACGGCGGGAAGGCCTGTTAGGTCATACCCGGAGCCGAAGTCGATGCCGCCATCGGTAAGCTGCTCATGGAAGTGATCACTCCGGCCGCGATTGAAGTTTCGCTAGCTGTACAGGAAGAGCTTCAATCGCGCCTGGACGAAGCTGACCGACTGCGGCGAAAACAGGTGGAGCGGGCGCGCTACGAGGCCCTCCTTGCCCAGCGCCGCTACCTTCGCGTCGACCCGGACAACCGTCTCGTTACAGATGCGTTGGAAGCGGACTGGAACAAAAAGTTGCGCGAATTACTGGAGGCCGAGCGAGAATATCAGCGCCAGCACGCAGAAGACCGGAAGACGATGGAGGAGGAACAGCGCAGCAGGGTTATGGATTTATCGACAAGTTTTCCTCGCTTGTGGAACGATCCTCGTACCCCTGACCGGGACCGGAAACGCCTGGCGCGCTTGATTCTGGAAGATGTTACCCTTACCAAGGGCATCGAGATCACCGCGCACGTTCGCTTCAAGGGAGGCCTGAACAAGACGATTACTGTGCCTTTGGCAAAAAACGGTTGGAAGAAGTACATGACCGCGCCGGCTGTCATTGCAGAGATCGATCGACTCTTGAACGACCATCCGGACTGGGAGGTCGCGAAGATTCTGAATGAGCGAGGGTTGGCTTCAGGCAGGCAGCTCCGGTTTTCGGCGACGATAATCGCCGCCTTGCGCAAGCGTCATAACCTCAAGAGCCGTTATGCCCGGCTCCGTGGGGCGGGAATCCTCGATGCTGCTGAGCTGGCGCAGTTGCTGGGAACATGCACCAGAACGATTTACATCTGGCACAAAAATGGGAAACTCCGCGGCCACTTGTATAACAATGAGGGCGCTTATCTCTATGAGCTGCCGGGAATCGGTTCGGCTCTTGAAGATCCTAACCGCCGGTACCGCCATGGGAAGCCATCATGACTAATACTTACCCATTACCTCCGTCCTCGGCCACGAACGACGCCGCTGCTTGTATACTGGTCGCGATTCGAGTCGCCAAAAGGGAATTCCTGTTTCGAAGCTACTCGCAATCGAAGACGGTGGTTCCAGTTCCCGGGCGCAGTTAATTTGGCCTGGATAACATCACAGGACTTATCGAGAATTAACCGCACAGTTGGAGGCATATGACCAGAACATCGACGGCATCGATAATATTGGCGCTGGCCACAGGCGCGGTTCTGTTCGCGCGTTTACCTTCCCAGACTCAGCCGGCGGTAGCGAGCCAGTTCCCGGAGAGGCTTTTGCAAAGCCGTTACAGCCTCGCCGTGCGGAACGGCCAGTTCTCCGGAACCGGAGCTGGCCGTTGCCAGTGATTTTGCGCAGGACCGTAAGGGGATCTGACGTGGCGGCCTCCATTCAGTCCGCTGCCGAGATACGCCGTTGGGCGAAGGAGGAGTATGCCGTCGGAGACGGGTGGCTTTAGTTATGATGTCTGCTTCTCTTTCGCAGGAGAAGACCGGTCCTATGTCCGCGCGGTCGCGGATTGCCTATCTAGGTTCGGGGTTCGCGTATTCTATGATGAGTACGAGGAAATTACCCTTTGGGGTAAGAACCTTTATGAGCATCTTGACGACGTCTATCGAAACGTTAGCCGGTATTGTGTGATCTTTGTATCGCAACATTATGCCCAAAGGCTATGGACTAATCACGAACGGCAGAGCGCGCAATGCCGGGCATTTAAAGAAAACAGGGAGTACATTCTCCCGGCGAGATTCGGCGATACACCGCTTCCCGGTCTACGAGACACGGTAGCCTATGTAGACCTGCTCCACAAAACCCCTGAGTCTTTTTCCAAGCTTATTCTCCAAAAGCTGGGCATCCCAGAGAAGGAGCCGCCGATTTCAGACGCGCGTTCCAGAAGATCGTTATTAGTAATTGATGACGATTTTCCCGTTATTTCAGACTTGTTCGCTCCGTTGCTTGACAGCGGCTTTACGATATGCGGTGCGCGAAGTGTTTCGGAGGCGCTCGACATCATTTACTCCGATCAGGAGATCGCCGTCGTGCTATGCGACCTCATGCTTCCCTATGGATTCGAGGTAGCTGGTGATCCCCGCCACGGAGGCATTGAGGTCATGGAGGCTCTCCGTCGCGTTCGGCCAGAAGCAAAGGTGTTTTGCTTCTCAGTCGTCGGAAGAGAAGAAATACTTGCCCGAGTGCAGGGGCTTGGCGTGAGGGATTTCATTAGAAAGCCAATCCGGCCCTCTGAATTTAAGGCCCGGATTATGGCCGCGTTGGAATCACCTTCGGACTCCGAACGGCAGGAATTAACAAACTTTGAGCTAGGGCGATGGTTAGCCGCACTGAAAGACAAAGGATATCAAGGTGCGAATTCGTACAGCATGGGCGTTAGGAGAGCTTTGCGATGACTCACCAAGAGTCTTGGAGGGTCTCGAGAAGGCTCTGTCCGGTGAAGCGGAGAAGAACGTCCGGCGAGCAATTCATGATGCAATCGACAAGATCCGAGGCCGATCGCGACGGTTAAGCTGACGAGACATGGTACCTGTGGTAGGATGCCACCGTAAAAGAATTATTGCGGCCTGCCACAGACAAGCTGGGCCCGGATGCTGAGGCATCCGACAAATTGTCGGTATCGCTCCAGAGCACTGCCAGCCTCGGCGCGTGCAGGGTAGCAAGGGCAGTCCATGAAACCCGAGCGGCGCAACTTACAAAACCAACTGCTGACTCTGTTCTTCGCGAACACTTGGTTGACATTTTCCCTATTCGAACTGGTAGACGGGCATCTTTCCCTCGTGGGCACCACCGCAGACTCTGCCAACCTTCAACCATTCTGTCGCTATATTCAGGACTTGCCCTGCGGCGCCGGGAGGTGCGAAAACGACAAGTGTGATCGGGCCGCGACAGCCTTCCGCGTACTGTCTGACGGTGGCGACGGCACGCGCCTGATCATGTGCCACGCAGAATTATGGAATCAAGAGGTCCCAGTGTTAGTGAACGGCGAGGTGCTTGGTGTCCTTCGTCTTTGGGGAGATGCGCGTCGCGGATGAGCAGCATGAGCTAGGATCAAAAGATCGTCTCGACGCGGCACTCGAGGATCTCGGTGCGGGGGCGGCCGAGTGCGAGGTGATTCGCCAGGCGCGCGGTGCCGCGCCAATGCTCCCTTTCGGGGACATTGCGTTAAAGGTAGCCGCCATTCAGGCCTTCCTTCGGTGGTTCTATACACTAATGGCCCAACAGGATCACCTAGAGATTGCTGTTGAACGCGCTACGCACGAAATCCAAACTCGCATGCAGGCTCTTCTGTCCAAGGCAGAAAACCTTGCGGGAGAAATATCTGAGCTCCGCCCGCACGATGCTAGGGAGAGGGCATTAGGCGTGCTCGACGCCGTCAAGGCATTAATTACTGTTCTTGAGACGTCGGGCAATTCCCTTGGTGCGTACAGAGTCAAGACATGTCCAATTCTACCCATCGTTTTGGAGGCAGCTTCCATTTACAGCGACGAAGCTGAGGGTCGCGGAATCAAAATTACGTATGATATGCCTTTAACGCTTGAGGCGGAGATTTCCGAGCCACATTTCAAGCATGCCATTAACAACCTCGTTCACAACGCTGTGAAATACTCGTTCACGACTGTAGCTGGTGGCCGCCATAGGTGGGTTCGCATAAGCGGTCGCGCGGACAAAACCCATCTAGTACTTACGATAAGCAATTACGGAGTCGGTATCCTGCCTGAAGAGATTCGGTCAGGTTCGTTATTCAAGCTCGGCGTGGAGGGCAGACTCACTCGTGGCGAGTTTAGACCTGGATCCGGAAAGGGATTGTGCTTTGTGCACCGGGTCATAGAGGCTCACCATGGCAGGATTGAAGTGCAGAGCGAATTGCAGGCAGCCGACTCGAACCCAGAGTTCCAACCGCACCACAATCGCTTCACAATCTATGTACCTCTGAGGCAGCCAGGGACTGATCATTATGTTTAAGATTGGGTGGATTGACGGCGAAATTCCAGTACTGCAGCAAGTAGCGCGGACATGCTTTCCAATGCCCCCCGGCTTTCGGGTTGGGCGTCGCGGTGTAATGTAGCACGGGTGGAATGATGATTGCGGAAGAAATGCGCACCGCCGGCTGGCGCAGGGCGAGGCCCTGCGATCAGTGGGGTCGGGACGTTTGGAGACGGCAGAGTTTCGCTCGGCCCCAGCCACGTATGGCTTGGGGTTAGGTGTCAAGAGTCGAAGGTTATCGCGGTTTAATCGCATCGAGAGTTAGCAGTAACCAAGAGGTTCACATGAATGCGAACGTGAAAAATCCGGTCCCGTTCGATTTTGAATCTCACCGGAAGGCTGCGGTTGAGCAATACGCCCAGAAGCGGGAACTCTACGACGTTTTTTCTTGGGAGATTAAGAACATTCTCACAGAGGCTATAGAAAGCCGAGGTCTCAAGATCAACGATATTCAGTGCCGTGCCAAAAGTGAAAAGAGTTTTGGTAAGAAGGCGATGACACCGAGCGAGCAAAACCCTGACGAACCGAAATACAAGAACCCGCTTTCCGACATTACGGACTTGGCCGGAGTGCGAGTTATTACCTTCTTCCCCAAAACCGTGAGTGAAGTCTGTCAATTGATCCAAGAAGAATTCGAAGTGATCGAGCGCGTGGACCACACCGCTAGTGCGGCGCGGGAAGACTGCCTGGGCTACCTGAGCGTTCATTACTTAGTTCGACCGGGCGCTAACCGAAATCGGCTGCCGGAATACCGCAAATTCGCTGGCCTTACTGCGGAGATTCAAGTTCGGACTGTATTGCAGCACGCTTGGGCAGAAATAGAGCATGATATCCGTTACAAGTCGCCGTCCACAATTCCTCGAGCGATAAGCCGCCGCTTCATGGCCTTAGCGGGCCTGTTGGAGATTGCGGACCGTGAATTCGAAGCGATTCAAACAGAAGATGCTGCCTTGCGCGCAAACGCCAGGACACTTATCTCAGAGGGCAAATTGAGCGAGGTTGAATTGACTCCCGATGCGTTGCGTTCCTACCTAGACGCACGCATCGGTCCGGATGACAGAATCTCAGACTTCACCTACGACTTTACCACTAAAATGCTTCGAGGCATGGGCTTTGAGAATCTTGGTCAGGTGGACGAGTGCATAGCTGGACTTGATGACGACAAACTCAGTCGTGTAGCCCTGGGCAGCAGGAGTGACCAAGTGTCGCGGTTCGAAGTCTTACTCGCGGCATCGATGGGCGATCACTATATCCACATGCATCCATGGGTGGTAAGCGATACGAGCGGGCGGTATCGAGATATTTTGAACGGGTGGCTAGACAAGCTGAAGCACGCTGGATTCTCCATCGGTTCGTAGCTACCGAAAAAAGCTGATCAGCAGCATGGATGAGCGGGTAGCGCATCTATAAGGTCATCGGCGTTGTCAACTAGAATCTGTCGGCCCAGCACCTCTTTTTGAAAAACACTGGCACCGCCTGCGGGACGCGTGACACGCGCCGGTGGTTGCTTCG
>JBELAJ010000079.1:0-20525 GCA_049508935.1 Terriglobia bacterium
TTCGGCGATGGATTCCGCGGAAGGGAAGGCGTTGTGAAGCGGCGAGTTGCCCGTTGTGTTGGTGATAGAAACCCCGTCCACGCTAAACTGCGACTGCGATTGCAGGCCGCCCTGAATCGCCAGATTACCGCTCTGGTCGGTCTGCATTCCCGGTAGGATTTCCATGAGGTAATACGGGCTGTTGCCGTTGCCTGAGGCGCGATAGTTAATGGGCAGGTCGGTGATCTCAAGAGTGTTGTAGGTGGAGGAAACTGTCTCTGTTTCGGTCGTGATCACGCCCACGCTCTGGCCGGTTACCTCCACTTGCTGGCTGACCTCGCCCACGCTGAGCGCGGCGTCCACGCGCAACGTCTGGCGGGCACCGAGTTCGATGCCATCCACTCGGGTGGTCTTGAAGCCGGCATTGCTCACCTCCACAGAGTAGTGCCCTGCCTTGAGGTCGACGGCAGTGTAATTGCCGCTGGCGTCCGTCGTCACAGTTCGCGAGGTGTTTTCATCGGTGTTGATGACCTTCACCGTGGCGTTGGGTACCACGGCGCCGCTCGCGTCCGTTACGGTACCTTCGAGCGTGCCGAAAGTCGATTGCGCCAACGCCATACCACAACTTAATGCAATTGCTAGTACAGACCATGCAATTCTTTGCCGCATGGGGATCTCCTTTTTTTGAACTAAAGACTGCTGCCCCGATTCGAAGGGTCCTTCTCCGAAAGCAATTGTAAGGGGTGAATATATTACGTTAGACATAAAGCCCGTTCTTGTCAAGGTGTTCCCGAAGGTCGCATTCCCCATAAATGGGTACACTCTCGCCACGTCACACCCGGCAGATCAGGTGGAGAGCACCTCGCTCCCTGCGCGCTGGACGAACTATGCGATATGTTTCAGAGTAATGGGCTGACCAACCGCCTCAGAAACCTATTGAAGCACGCGAATGTGAACTGCAGGTTACGAACGGGTTAGTTTTTCATGAAGGCGGCGGGCAATTCCACGAGCGAAACCTTCGGGAAGAATGGCCCCACCACCTTTTACTCTCGTTGTGTGCTAGAATTTCACGTTCATTTCAACTCAACTCATGCGAGTAGCCGTAATGCCGCAGATCCGTGTTGTTTCGTTTGACCTTTGGGATACCGTCTTCGTCGACGATTCCGACGAGCCCAAGCGCCTCCGTCAGGACCTTCCGCCGAAGCCCATCGAGCGCCGGGAGTTGGTTCACCGTTTTCTGTCAAGGCATGCACCTACTGACCGGGCGCTCGTCGATTGCGCCTACGACACCACGGATTCGGCATTCCGGCACGTCTGGCGTCACCAGCACGTGACCTGGCCCGTCGAAATTCGCCTGCGGATCTTACTTGCTGGTCTGAAGCGCGAATTACCGGAAGAAGAACTCCGCGAACTTGTGCGGCTGCACGAAGAAATGGAATTGCGCGTTCGGCCCGACATCGTGCAGGGAGTCGCCGAGGCACTCGACACGCTCCGCCGCAGATTCACCCTGGCGGTAGTTTCGGACGCGATCTTTACCCCCGGCAGAGCCTTGCGAGAACTGCTGGCAGGTTACAGACTAGGGGAGTACTTCTCGGCATTCGTATTCTCCGACGAGGTCGGATGCTCGAAGCCTGCGCCAGGGGTGTTTCGCCGGGCTGCTGAACTAACCGGAAGCTGTCTTGCCGAGATCGTCCACGTGGGCGACCGTGAGCACAACGATATCGCGGGCGCAAAAGATGCGGGATGCCGGGCGGTGCTTTTCACCGGAGTCGTTGACCGCGGCAGCGCCAACACCCGCGCTGACGCCGTGTGCCGGGACTTGGCGGAACTCCCGGCGATCATTGATTCTCTGGCGGGAAGCAGGGGGGAAGTTGAAAGTCGAGAGTCAAAAGTCGAAAGTCGAAAGTTAACAGTTGACGAGTCGAAAGGTTCGGGAAGCGGGGCGGCGGCATCGAAAAGGCTTAGGCGGTAATCGTCGCCGTGGATGTTCACCTCACCGCTCGACCGTTCGACTTATTCACTGTCGACTGTTAACTGTCGACTCTTGACTCTCGACTTTCAACTCTCGACTAAAACAAACCTATGCCATCAACATTTCGTTTCCTCATCATTGACGGTTACCCGAAGCCCAGCCGCGACGAATTCGACGTGGTCGGTATGAAGCACGCCTCGCGGCTCTATGTCGAAATGCTAAAGAAGTATCTGCCTGAGGCGCAGTGCAGCATCTGGCTAGCCAGTGACGACCCTGTTCCCCCGGAAGGCCTAGGGCCGCAGCACTACGCGGGGATACTCTGGCCCGGCTGTAACCTCACGATCTATCATCGCGACGATCAACGCGTGACGCGCCAGATCGAGTTTGCCCGGAAAAGCTATGAAGTCGGAACGCCGGGCTTCGGCACCTGTTGGGGAATCCAGATGGCAGCCGCGGGGGCGGGTGGAGTGGTGGAGGCAAACCCGCGCGGACGCGAAATGGGACTGGCGCGCAAGATCCACCTGACCGCCGAGGGGCTTGGGCATCCCATGTTCGAAGGGAAGCCGCCTGTGTTTAACGGCTTCACCAGCCACCTCGATGAGATCACCCGGCTTCCGCAGGGAGGGGCCCTGCTGGCGTCAAACGATTTCACCCACGTCCAGGCGATGGAAGTGAAACACGGGAAGGGCATCTTCTGGGGCCTGGCGTATCACCCGGAGTATGATCTGCACGAGATGGCGCGGTTAATCACGGCGCGGGCGCCCAAGCTGCTCGCCGAAAGTTTCTTCCAAAATCCCGAAGCTCTACGGCAATACGTCGAGAAGCTGGAAACGCTCCACCAGAATCCCAACCGGAAAGATCTGCGCTGGGAACTCGACATCGACGACGATGTGCTGTCAGATCAAGTGCGCCAGGTGGAATTCCGCAACTGGATCAGCAAGATTGTGTTACCCCGCGCGGGGTAGAAAGGCCATAGGGGCAACCCTTGTGGTTGCCCAGGGCGGCCACATGGGCCGCCCCTACGAGACACACGTCATGGCCGAGGGGGGTTGCCCTAACATGTTCGGTCAGATCACCACTTTCTCATTTCCCACTCGAATCGTTTTCGGATGCGGCGCAATCAGGCAGCTTCCCTCGTGCCTTAAGGAAACCGGCGTGCGCAAACCGCTTATCGTCACCGATCCCGGACTCCGCGCTTCTCCCGTGTTGAAGGCTGTGGTTTCCGTGCTCGAGGAAGCCCAAATTCAGCACGCGGTTTTCGCTGAGGTCCACGGTAACCCAATCGAAGAAGACGTGCTCGAGTCTGCAGAGCTCTACCGGTCTGCAGGCTGCGACGCGGCGATCGGCCTGGGCGGGGGAAGCGCTCTTGACGTTTCGAAGGCGGTCGTGGTCATGGCCCGCTACGGCGGCGCGCTGGCCGAGCTCGAGTGGCAGGCGGGCGGCATGGAGCGGATGACCGGACCCTACGACCCGATCATTGCCATCCCCACCACGGCTGGAACCGGTAGCGAGGTGGGACGGTCCTCGGTGATCACCTCTCGCGAATTGGGCCGGAAGATCATCATCTTCAGCCCCTGGCTGCTGCCCAAGCGCGCCATCCTCGATCCGGAGTTGACGGTGGGGCTTCCGCCGTTCCTGACCGCGGCCACCGGAATGGATGCCTTCACCCACTGCCTCGAATCCCTGACCTGTCCGGTGTTCCATCCCATCTGCGACGCGATTGCGATCCATGGGCTGGAGCTGGTCATTCGCTACCTCGAGCGGGCCACGCGCAACGGCAAGGATATCGAAGCGCGAGGAAACATGCAGGTGGCAGCCACCATGGGAGCCATCGCCTTCCAAAAGGATTTGGGCGCCACCCACTCGCTGGCACACCCGTTGTCCACCGAGTACGGACTGAACCACGGTTTGGCCAATGCTTTGTGTCTACCCGCCGTGATGCGTTTCAACCTCGAGCCGGCGGCAAGTCATTACGCGCGTCTGGCCGCGTTGTTTGGCGTGCCGGCGCAACAGATGACGGAGAAGGAAGCGGCGGTGCGGTCCGTGCAGGAAGTCGAGGCGATGATCGAACGCCTCGGCATAACCCGTGGCCTGCGCCATCACGGAGTCCTCCGAGAAAGCCTCGGCCCTCTGTCGGCGAAGGCCTTCGAGGACTCTTGCCACAAAACTAATATCCGCCCGTGTACACAAGGCGATTTGCTGAGGTTATACGAAGAGAGTTGGTGATGCATTCACTCCCCTCTGACCCGGACGCTACGCTCACTTACGATCCACAACTGACCCGACAGAGGTTCGCTTTTCAGCAGGGTCAGCACGCGGGGAAAGACTTTAAGAATGTTCAGTCGGCTTTGATCCGCAACTCGCCGCACGATGAGTCCTGCGTACTGCTGAGGTGGGTAGACGCGAATGTCGGCGAAGCCTGTGTCGAGCGTGACCAAGGCGCGTTGCTCCAACTGGCAGACGGCGGCCAAATCCGTGTCCGGACGTCCTCGCAGTTGTTCATCCCAAGCGGTCAAGGCGTCGTGACCGTTTTCGCGGAGAAACACGGCAAGCTCAGGGTGAAGGTTTTCGTCGGTCTTGAAGCGCATTAACCGATCCCGAGAGGGACAAAGCGCTCCTTGGCGAGTTCAGCGGCGTAGAGGAGTACGGCTTGGATGTCTTCGGAGGCTAGCCGGTATGCTGCCGCAATCTGCTCGGGCGTTTCCCCGGCGCCGAGATTGTCCAATACGACAGACACCATTACGCGGGTGCCTTTGATGCAGGCTTGGCCGTGGCAAACGGTGGGATCGACCGTGATTCTCTCTCGCCAGTCCATAGTATCGCTCGCTCGGACGACTGATTTTCAGTATGCGCGAAGGGGTCTGAAAATGCAATTGTTGGCTGTTGACATCCCGGTAGGCACGGCCTAGACTTCAAGCATGGATGTATCCCTTGACCCCACCGTGCAGGAGAAGTTGGTCCGCTTGGCTGCTGAGCGCGGACGTGACGCCGAAGCGCTGGCACGTGAAGCCATCGAGCGCTTCGTCGATTACGACGAGTGGTTCATTAGGGAAGTGGAAAAAGGCTTGGCTCAAGTCGATCGCGGCGAGGTCCTGACCCATGAGCAAGTGGGGGCGCACCTTGAAAGATTGCTGACCGCCAAGCAGCCCCACCCATGAAAACGGAGCTTCGCTGGACTAAAGAAGCTGCCGCAGACCTGGAAAATATCGCCAACTATTTGTTCGAGAATACGCCGGAACGCGCTACCGAGCTGGTGCGAGGAATCTACGATGCGCCGACCGCGTTGTTGACGTTCCCTTACCGCGGCCGCGCAGGTAGGAAAGAGGGTACTCGCGAACTTGTGCTTGCGCCCCTGCCTTATATTGTAGTTTACCAGGTCCGTGGTGAAACCGTTCACCTTGTGCGCATTCTACATGGTGCGCAGAAATGGCCTTGAGGAGAGAGCATGAGTGAAGCATCAAGCTGGAACCTGGTCAACCCCGCCACAGAAGAGGTCTTTCGCAGCGTCGGGCCCACTTCCGAATCGGAGTTGGAAGCGATCCTTTCGCGAATGCGCGCGGCGCAGGCGGTCTGGCGAGACGCCTCTGTTCAGCAACGGGTGGAAATCTGCAACCAATTCATAGCCGCATTTCGCTCCATGAAGGAATCGGTAGCGCTGGACATTACACGGCAGATGGGCAAGCCACTTGGCCAGGCGCGCCGGGAAGTTGATACGATGCTTGACCGCGCCGAGACCATGGTGCGGTTGGCGCCCGGTTCACTTCAAGACGACATGCTCCCACCCAAAGAGGGCTTCCGCAGATTTATCCGGCACGAACCGCTCGGCGTCGTGCTCGACATTCCGGCATGGAACTACCCGCTGCTGATCGCCGTCAATGTGATCGTTCCCGCCCTGCTGGCCGGCAATGCCGTTCTGATCAAGCACGCGCGCCTGACCCCGCTCTGCGGCGACGCGTTTGTCGAGGCTTTCCGCAAAACAAACCTTCCGCAGGACCTGGTGGCCTCGGTTCACGTCAACCACGCCACGATCCGCAAGCTCATTGAAGCGCGCGCCGTCGATTTCATCTCTTTCACCGGCTCTGTCGAAGGCGGACGCCAGGTTTACCAGGAAGCCTCAAGCCAGTTGCTCGATATGGGACTCGAGTTGGGCGGCAAGGACCCAGCCTTCGTGCGCGAGGACGCCAACTTCACCTTTGCGGTGGAAAACACGGTGGACGGCGCCTTCTACAACGCCGGGCAGAGTTGCTGCGCCGTGGAGCGCATCTACGTGATGCGCCCGATTTTCTCCAAATTCGTCGACGCGTATGTTGCCGAGGTCGAGAAATACAAAGTCGGTTCCCCGGAGGATGAAAGCACAACCGTGGGGCCGCTGGCGCAGCGGAAAACAGTAGAGTTCATGGAATTCCAGGTCGGCCAGGCGGTCGCGCGGGGAGCCAAGGTATTGACCGGAGGACGCCGTCTGCCGGGCCGTGGCTACTATTTTCAGCCCACCGTGCTCGTGAATGTCGACCATACGATGAGTGTTATGATGGAAGAAAGCTTCGGGCCGGTCATCGGGATCATGCCCGTGGACAGCGACGGGGAAGGCGTCCGGCTGATGAACGACAGCCCGTACGGCCTCACCGCCTCCATCTGGACCGAGGACATGCAGCGAGGTGAGAAATTGGCGCACCGGACGGCCGCGGGCACGGTCTACGTGAATCGCTGCGATTACCTGGACCCCGAGCTTTCCTGGGTGGGCATCAAGGACAGCGGGCACGGCTGCACGTTGTCGCATTTCGGCTTCCTTTACCTGACACGCCCGAAGAGCTTTCATATCCGTACAAGGACGTAGCGCCTGTTATGAAAATACACTCTCCTCCTTGGGGGAGAGGGTGGCCCGCGACGGCGCTTTCACCAGCCGGCGCGGGTCGGGTGAGGGGGTCCGGCTTCGCTATCGGCACGGCAGCGGGGAATCCTGCTCCGTCGCGGGCGCACCTTGGACGAAAAATTCAGGGCGAGATTCCTCGCTTCGCTCGGAATGACGCGGTTCACGGGGTTACTATGATGAACCTCCAGCAAATCAAACAGTCCTTTTCCAAGCACAAGATCGCAAAAGTGAAGCTCGGTGGCTTCGACGTTGACGGTGTACTGAGGGGAAAATACATCTCACTCGAGAAGTTCTTCTCTGCTGCCCAGTCGGGCTTTGGCTTCTGCGACGTCATCTTCGGCTGGGACAGTTCCGACGCGCTCTATGACAACGTCCAGATCACCGGTTGGCACACGGGTTATCCCGATACGCTGGCCCGCATCGACCTCAACACCTTTTGCGTCCTGCCCTGGGAAGCGAACACGGCATTTTTCCTGGTGGATTTTTGCCGCCAGGATGGCTCGCCCTTGCCCGTCTCTCCGCGCCAGGTTCTGCGCAGCGTCGTGGAAAGCGCGGAGAGAGCGGGCTACGCCACGAAGGCCTCGGTTGAGTATGAGTACTTCTTCTTTCAGGAGGACCCGCTCTCGGCGCGCCAGAAGCATTTCCGCGACCTGACGCCACTTTCACCAGGCATGTTCGGCTACAGCTTCATGCGCGCTTCCGCGCACTCGGACCTGGCGCATGCCATTATCGATGCGGCGAGCGCTATGGGCATTGAACTCGAGGGCTTTCACACCGAAACCGGGCCGGGGGTTTACGAGACGGCGATTCGCTACGACGATGCCCTGCGAGCCGGGGACAAGGCGGCCATGTTTAAGACTCTCGTCAAGATCGTGGCGCGTAAGCACGGTCTGCTGGCCACTTTCATGGCCAAGTGGAATGCCGACCTGCCGGGTTGCAGCGGGCATATCCATCAGAGCTTGTCTGACGCGGCGGGAAAGAAGAACCTTTTCTACGATTCGAAATCGGCCCCGCACATTTCCAAGCTGATGCAGCACTACATGGCCGGACAGCTCTCCTTGATGCGCGAGTTGGCGGTAATGTTCTGCCCCACCGTCAACTCTTACAAACGCACTGTGCCTGGCACCTGGGCGCCCACCAACGTGACATGGGGAGTAGACAACCGCACCACGGCGCTGCGCGCGATTTCCTCCGGCGTCAAGAGCACGCGAGTCGAGCACCGCCTGCCCGCCGCCGACGCCAACCCCTATCTGTCACTTGCCGCAAGTCTGGCTTCCGGTCTCTACGGAATCGAGAACCGCCTGGAATTGCCCGCACCCACCGGCAACGCCTACGAGGCGCAGGCGCCGCCACTGCCCCGGAGTCTCGGGGAGAGTACGGAGCTTTTCCGGTCCAGCAAAACCACGCGGCAGATTTTCGGCGATGAGTTCGTCAATCACTTCGCCGCCACGCGAGATTGGGAAGTTCGTCAGTTCCGCCGTGCCGTTACGGACTGGGAATTGCAGCGCTACTTCGAGATTATTTGAGTTTTTCCTAAAAAGATTCACCACAGAGTTCACAGAGATCACGGAGAAAAGCCACAACGTTCTTCGCCGTGATCTCTGCAGTACTAGGGGCGAGTTTCTTCGGGGCGCGCGAAGAAAAGCAGATCCTTCGCTTCGCTCAGGATGACATGTCATTCTGAGCGAAGCGAAGAATCTGCATTTGGTTGCGGCGCGCGAGGATTTCTGGTCCGGAATTTTGAATCCGGAATTTTGGATGCGGTCGAGGGGCCGTGCCAGGCCCGCTGTGGTGAATTGTGTTTGGCTGTTAACGGCCGCTACTTGATTGCCTCGAACAATGGGCTGCCCTGAGTTCCTGAGGGCTGAGTCAACCCCAGTGCCGCCGCCAGGGTTGCGGCAAGGTCGATCGGCTGGCAGTGGTTGAAGTAGACCCCCGGCCTGAAGGCGCTCCCCCACAAAAGCAGCGGTACCTGCGCGTCGTAATTCCACGGGCCGCCATGGGTAGTACTCGTCGGGCCCGGGACGGGCAAGGCGTAGGGATCGAGCACCACGAACACGTCTCCAGCGCGTTGGCCGTTGAAGCTATTCGACACCTTGCGAGCTAGCGGTGACGAGGGCAGGTTCCCTGAGAGGACTTGCGTGCGAGTGAAGGCGGCCGTCACTCCGGGCACGGAAGCCGCCGCCGCGGCGGTCACTTCCTCGGCCCGCGCGGCCTGAATGTGCTGTTTGTTCAGAGCCTCCGAATCAAAGTAGATGTAGGGCCCGTCGATTGCCGCGATCCAGTCTCCCCTTCCGAATTCACGAGTCAGCGCTTCTTCCACCGCTTTGCGGATTAAGTCCGGCGGGGCGGTGCCCGCGCCCAACTTATGCTCCTGAATGAATGCCGGATTGGGAGACACTCCGTGATCTGCCGAAAGCGCGATCCACACGTTCCTGAGGCCCACCAGTTTGTCCAACTCGGCGAAGAAGGCCGCCAGATCGCGATCCGTTCGCACGCTGACGTCACCAACTTGCGGGCTGTACGGCCCAAATCCGTGCCCGATGTAGTCGTTGACGCTAAGGGATATGCTTAACATGTCGGTGTCGTCGCCCTTGCCTAAGTGCTCGTCTTTGATTGCCTGCTCGGCAAACGCCAGTTCGATTTCATTCATGTAAGGCGTTTGATTAAGCCAACCCAGGAACTTCGGGTCGGGGCACGGTTCGTTAGGACTCGCCTTGAATTCGCTGAACGGAGAAGTGCCGTACCCGCTCTCCGGCAAAGGGGCCCATTTCTGCCCGCAATAGTTCTTAACCGGCGAGTTCTGGTTGAACTTCGCCACCCAGACAGGAAGTGACGGCATGTAATAGGTGCTGCTGACAAAGCGGCCTGAGTGAGAATCATACCAATACGCGCCAGATGGCGAGTGGCCGGCGGGTAGAATTGCCGCGCGGTCCTTCAGCGCGATCGCCACGACTTTCGACCGGAAGTCCGTGGCCGCCCGCAACTCGTCCCCGAGCGTGCTGCCGATAAGGTAGTGCGGAGAAAACCCCGGTTTCTCGCCGTCCGCGTCCGGTCCGCTTACCAGTTTAGTGGCCGGGTCCTCGACGCAATTGACTGTCCGGCGAAGCGAGCGATCGTACCACTCGTTGCCGATGATTCCGTGGATGTTCGGGTATGCCCCAGTCAAGAGCGACGCGTGGCCGGGGCCGGTGGCGGTGGTGGCGTACTCGTAGCGGCAATCCGCGAAGCTGGCGCCGCCGTTCAGCAAGAGGTTAAATCCACCCGCCACGAATTTTTTCCGGAAGCGCACCAGGTAGTCATAACGGAATTGATCAATAACAATTATCAGAACCAGCTTTGGCCGCCGCGGAAAATCCGCCTGGCTCCAAACAATCGCCCCACGGAGTAGGAAGAACGCTAATAGAATCGTGGTCCATACATGAATCGAAGTTCTCTTCAACAAAACTGTCCTCCTTATCGGGCTCTCGATTGACGTAACAGAATACCAGAATCGTGCGCCGCCCGGCGTTGTGGCGCGGGCATCCTGCCCGCGTGCGGGAGCGGGACGCTCCCGCGACAGCGGGCGAGACGCCCGCACCACAGGCAGTGCCGGCGCGATAAGCGTCGTGAAGATTGCACTTCCCATGGTACATTGGAAGGCTTATCACCAAACGTGATTGAAGGGATATCGCCTATGCCGCGCCGCGTTCTGTTTGCATTATTCCTGGCTTACATGTTGCTCGCAGCCGTTCAATCGAGCCTTGGAGAAGATGCGCAGACTCCTAAACCCGCAGTGCTGCAGGCGCCGGCGGGCCGTTTGCCGGTGAAGATCAATCCTCGCGGCGTGACCATTCTCCCCAACGGGCGGCTTATTACCCCGTTCGGCAAATATGTGAAGGTGGCGCCTCATCCCTACGGACTCGCTCTCAGCCCGGATGGCAAAACCCTGGTCACCGTCAATGGCGGCACCAGTCCTTTTTCGGCGAGCATACTGACGGACCTTTGGGGGCTCACTCCTCATGTGGCGCAAATTCCACCCGGCTTCAAGTCTTCGGATGCCGATCCGCAGAGCGTTTTTCTCGGCGCCGCGATCGCCCGCGACAACCGTACGCTTTTCCTGTCGGAAGGCAACAACGGGAACGTCGGAATCTTCGACTTGGTGTCGCTCCAGCGGCTGGGCGCGCTCAGCCTGGATGGCAAGTTTCAGGGCAAGGAATACAACAACAGCCTGAGCGGGGAACTCCTGCTCTCGCGCGACAGCAAGGTTCTGTACGTGCTCGACCTCGCGCACTTCCGCCTGGTGGTTTTTGACACGCGCAGCAAGCAGATTATCTCGAGCCTTCCAGTCGGCCGCATGCCTTTTGGCTTAGCGCTCTCGCGCGATGGGAAGCGGGTTTATGTTTCCAACGTGGGCACGTTCAGGTACAGCCTGGTTCCCAACTACGACGCTAAGAACCCCCGAGAGACAGGCATTACATTCCCGGCGTTTGGATACCCCTCGAAAGACGCCGAAGCCGGCACGACCGTCGAGGGCAAGGCGATTGCCGGGCTCGGTGACCCCAACGTTCAGGAATCCAATTCGCTTTATGTGATCGACGTGAGAAACCCTCGCGCGTTCCAGGTGCTCGAGCGGATCCGCACCGGGCTTCCGATTGGCGATAAGGTGGTCGGCGGAAGCAGCCCGGGCGCCGTGGTCGCGGGCAAGAAGAAGATATTCGTCTCCAACGCCACGCAAGACAGCATCACCGTGATCGACGTGCGCAGCGGCAAGGCGGAACAGAATGCGCTGATCACCCCCGCCACCGAAGTCAAAGGATTACGCGGCGTTCTGCCTTTCGGCATGGCGCTCAGTGCCAACGAAAGGCGCCTGTACGTGGCCTGTGCTGGCATCAATGCGGTTGCGGTGGTGGAGACCGACCAGATGCAGCTCCTGGGTTTCATTCCCGCGGGTTGGTTCCCGGCGCGAGTGGCGCTGAGCAACGACGGCAAGACGCTTTTTGTTGCCAATGCCAAGGGCTTCGGCGCCGGACCCAATGGGGGAAAAGGCGTTCAGCTGGGTCCCGAGGGCGCTTACATCGGAGACATCACGAAGGGCACGGTTTCGATCCTCACGGTCCCGAAAGACTACCAATTGCGTCCATTCACGCTCCAGGTGATGAAGAACAACGGCTTCGTTCCGGGCTTCCTCGCGGAGGCAACGAAACCTGCGCCGGAGCGACCGCCGGGCTTTCCCATTCCATTTCCGGGTTCGCCCAGTTCGAAGATTCACCATGTAATCTACATCACCAAAGAGAACCGGACCTATGACGAGGTGCTCGGCGATCTGGCCGGCGCGGACGGCGACGCTACTCTGGCTCGCTGGGGAATGGACGCTACGGTGAAGGAGACGAAGGTGCAGGTTCCGATCTTGGAGCACATTCAGGTCACCCCCAACCAACATGCCATCGCCCGGCGTTTCGCTTTCGGCGACAACTTCTACGTGGATTCGGATGTGTCCGTAGACGGCCACCACTGGCTGGTGGGCAATTACCCGAACGAGCTCCTGGAATCGGCCTGGCCCGCCGGTTACGGCGGCAAGTTTGACTTCATCCCGGACCCGGACGCGCCCGGGCGGCTGGACATCGGGGCCTCGTCAACAATCCCCGAGACCTATCTCGAAAACGGCTCGCTTTGGGAAAACCTGGCGCGGGCTCGAGTTACTTTCCGGAATTATGGCGAGGGAATGGAATTGCCCGGCGACGATGAGAGTACCGGCGAATACCCGACTGGCTCGCGCCAGGTGGTGAACGCGCCGATGCCGAAAGTCTTGTTCGATAATACTTCGCGTGAATTCCCCACTTTTAATACCAACATCTCTGACCAATATCGCTTTGCGCAATTCAAGAAAGAGTTCGACGAATTTGTTAGCGGTGCGAAGCCGATGCCACAGTTTATCTACATCTGGCTCCCGAACGATCACACTTCCGACCCGCGTCCCGAAGATGGATTTGCCTATCACGCCTCCTACGTGGCCGACAACGACCTGGCGCTGGGCAAGCTGGTGGAGTTGTTCTCGCACAGCCCCTACTGGAACGACATGGCGATTTTCGTCACCGAAGACGACGCGCAAGACGGCCAGGACCACGTGGATGCTCACCGCAGCCTGGTGCTGGCGATCAGCCCTTATGCGAAGCCCGGCGTCTCACACGTCCACACCAGCATGGCGAGCATCATCAAAACCATCAATTTGATTTTGGGCATGCCTTTCGTCAATCAATACGACGCTGCGGCTTCCGACCTCTCCGACATGTTCACCAATACTCCGGACTTCACCCCGTACGACGCGCTGCCCTCTGACACGCGCATCTTCGACCCGGCGAAAGTAAAAGAGCCCGGCCTCGAGGCCAAGCCCGGCGCACCTCTGGATAACCCCGACCTGATCCGCAAAGAGATGGAAAACCGCACCGCGCCGAAACCTTAGTGCGCCGCTGGGTCGCGTTAGTACGACAGCCCTCTTCCCACGAGAGAGGGCTATCTCTTCAGAATGAGAGAGGGCTGCTCATCTCACGGTGATAGTCAATCGACAATCGACCATCGGCAACCGGCAATCGATTGACATTCCGTCTCCTTGACGCTCTGGGAGGTTTACCCTAGAGTAAAGTGGTTCGTGCCGTTCCCACGCCCGTGCTCCCGAAACTCACGGAGCATCGAACGCGCACAGGCAGCGTCCGGAATTTGCTTGAGGCACCATGAATTTCAGTTTGCGCACAAAACTCTGCCTGCCTCTCGTGGTGTTGGCGACCGTCGTTTCGGCGCTCTCCTTCACTCCCGTGGCGGGCCGGCACGGGATGGTGGCCTCGAGCGAACCGTTGGCTTCCGAGCTAGGGGTACAGATCCTCCGCGAGGGGGGTAACGCTGTGGACGCCGCGGTGGCGGTGGGGTTTGCCCTTGCGGTCACGCACCCCGTGGCGGGGAATATCGGCGGAGGGGGCTTCATGCTGATCCGCCTGGCGAGCGGCGAGGCCGTCGTGGTGGACTACCGTGAGGCCGCCCCGACCGCGGCTTCGAGAAACATGTACGTCGATTCCCACGGGGAGTTGATTCCACGCGCCAGCACCGTCGGGGCACTTTCAGCGGGCGTTCCAGGCACCGTCGCCGGTCTCGCATTGGCCGAAGAGAAGTATGGAAAACTCGGGCTGGCTCGGGTGATCGCCCCTGCGGTTCATCTGGCGCGGGATGGATTCGTCGTGAGTTACAGCCTCAGCGAATCACTGCGCCAGGACGGCGATCGGCTTTCGAAGTTCGATGCATCGCGCCGCATATTCCTGCGCGACGGACGCTATTACGAGCCGGGCGAGATTTTCCAGCAGCCGGAACTGGCCGAGACCCTGGACACCGTTGCACACCTGGGTGCGAAGGGCTTTTACGAGGGACCCGTGGCGCGCGCGATCGCCGCCACCATGCAAAAGTACCATGGCCTGATCACCGAGCAGGACCTCGCCCGCTATCATCCCGTCCTTCGCCAGCCTCTGGTCGGCCATTTTCGAGGTTATGAGATTCTCTCCGTGCCGCCGCCCAGCTCGGGAGGCGTGGCCTTAATCGAGATGCTGAACATCATCGAGCCGCTCGACTTGGGTGTGCCTGACTCATTCGAATCCATGCATTTCATGGTCGAAGCCATGCGGCACGCCTACGCCGACCGCGCCGCTTACCTTGGCGACGCCGATTTCGTATCGGTGCCCGTGGCCCGGCTGACCAGTCAAGCGTACGCGGCAAAGCTGCGCGATGAGATTCTGCACTCGAAGCCCGATGCGCCCATTGTTGCGGGCGACCCGCAAGCGTTTGAAAGCGCCCAAACCACGCACTACTCTGTGGTGGACGACGATGGGAACGCGGTGGCCAACACCTACACGTTGAACAATGGCTACGGCAGCGGAGTGACGGTCGAAGGCGCGGGCTTTCTCCTGAACGATGAGATGGACGACTTTGCGGCGAAGCCCGGTTCGCCCAACCTCTATGGCCTTGTGCAAGGCGAGGCTAATGCGATCGCTCCCAACAAACGCCCGCTCTCGAGCATGACTCCGACAGTGGTCCTCCAGGGCGGCAGGCTCCGGCTGGTTCTCGGCTCCCCCGGCGGAGGCACGATCATCAACACCGTTCTCGAGGTGCTTCTCGACAATCTGATCTTCAAGATGGATATCCTCCAGGCTGTCTCCTTCCCGCGTTTCCATCACCAGTGGATGCCGGACCGGCTGATCCTCGAGCGGGTCGGCTTTTCAGCCGACACCATCCAGAAACTGCGAGACGCGGGATATCAGGTCGATGTTCGAGGTTGGATGGGCGATTGCGAGGCGATCGAAATTGATCCCCATTCGGGATGGAAGTTCGGCGCGGCGGACCCGCGCGCCGGCGGAAAGGCAGTCGGATACTGATGAACTACGGTCTCTCTACTTCCCTCTTTGCCGCGGAAAGGCTCAATGCCCATATCCTGGACAAGATACTGGCCGTGGGCCTTCGTCATCTCGAGATTATGGCTGCCCGCCAGCACCTAGACTACCACGATGTGAACCAGGTGCGAGATGTGGCGCAATGGTTTAACGACCATGGGATCACCCTGCACGCTCTGCATGCGCCTCTATTCAGCGACTGGAATTGGGGGCGGTCGGGCGGCCTGCTCATTTCCGTCGCCAGCCTGGAGCGCCGGGCCCGAATCGCCTCCATGGATGAAATCAAGCGCGCCATCGACGTCGCCGAGCACCTTCCCTTCCAGTACATCGTGCTGCACCTGGGCGTGCCCGGTGAAGAATACGACTTGGCCAAATTCGATGCCGCCTTTACCTCTCTCGAACATCTGCACCTCTTCGCTAAAGCACGGGGCGCGCAGATTCTGCTGGAAAATATTCCCAGTGAATTGAGCGCCCCCGAGCACATGATGACCTTTTTCCACTACACGCGCTTGGACTTGAAAGTCTGCTTTGATACGGGCCACGCGCGTCTAACCGGAGGAGTAGAGGCGGCCATCCGCACACTCCGTGAGCGCATTGCCGCCGTCCACCTTCATGACAATCACGGCGAAAAGGACGACCATCTTCTGCCGTTCGAGGGTGACATCAATTGGGCGCAGGCTATGCGCGACTTCCGCTCTGCGGACCCGCCCTACCCGATCCTGTTCGAGGTGAACAGCGAGCGCCACGACCCCAACGTTTTGGCGCGGCTCCCGGAGGTGATGGCGCGGCTTGAAGAATTTCAAACTTAAAATTTGAGATTTGGAATTTGAGACTTCAGGTTCGAGATTTGAAAAGCTAGGACGGCGTGCGCGGTCTGGCAACAACTTCCGGTGCGGCCTTTTGTTCAGCCGATCACTGGATCGCGCCACGAGCCGGGTCGCGCAGACCTCAGCTTTTGAGGTCTGCGGCTTTCCTGCTGTTGTTCACCCGATCACTGGATCACTCGATCACCCGATGATTAAGGAGATCACCCTTGATTCCTACGGTTGAAATTCGACATGTCGCGGATTACGTTGGCCAGGAAGTTCTTGTGCAGGGCTGGCTCTATAACCTGCGGGAGAGCGGCAAGCTGTTGTTTCCGCTTTTTCGCGACGGCACAGGCATGATTCAGGGCGTGGTGGTGAAGAGCGCAGTTCCGCACGAAGTGTTCGAGCGAGTACGCAAGCTGACCCAGGAATCGTCCCTGCGCGTGACGGGCAAGGTGCGGGCCGACCAGCGTGCTCCCGGCGGCTTCGAACTGGACGTGACCGGCCTCGATATCGTGCAGTTGGTCCCGCCTGAGAATCCGTACCCGATTACACCCAAAGAGCATGGCACGGAATTCCTGATGGACCATCGCCATCTCTGGCTGCGCTCCGTGCGCCAGCGCGCCATCCTGGGTGTGCGGCATGAGATCGTCAAAGCCGTGCGCGACTTCTTCGACGGCCGCGGGTTCACCCTGGTGGATACTCCCATCTTCACTCCCGCGGCCTGCGAGGGCACAACCACGCTCTTCGAGGTGAATTACTTCGAGGATAAAGCTTACCTGACCCAGTCGGGCCAGCTTTACAACGAGGCGGCGGCCATGGCCGTGGGCAAGACCTACTGCTTCGGTCCGACGTTCCGCGCGGAAAAATCCAAAACCCGCCGCCACCTGACGGAGTTCTGGATGGTCGAGCCGGAAGTGGCCTTCTCGCATCTCGAGGACACCATGGCACTGGGCGAAGAATTAGTAGCCTTCGTGGTGGAGCGCGTTCTCGAGAATCGCCGGCCGGAATTGAAAACTCTGGAGCGCAACGTGGCCAATCTCGAGAAGATCAGGCTGCCTTTCCCGCGCCTGAGTTATGACGAAGCCGTGAAACTGCTCCAGGCGAAAGGCAGCGAGATCCAGTGGGGCGGGGATTTCGGCGGCGGCGATGAAACTATCATCTCCGAAAGCTTCGATCGGCCTGTGCTTGTGCATCGCTACCCCAGCCAGGTGAAGGCCTTCTACATGGCGCCTGACCCCGAGCGCCCGGAAGTGGCCCTCTGCGTGGACATGCTCGCTCCGGAGGGTTACGGTGAAATCATCGGCGGAGGAGAGCGCCTGGCGGACTATGACCTGCTGCTGAAGCGCATCGAGGAAGAAAAACTTCCGCGCCAGGCGTTCGAGTGGTATCTCGATTTACGGCGCTACGGCAGCGTGCCCCATTCCGGCTTCGGTATGGGCATCGAACGCGTGGTGGCCTGGCTTTGTGGCCTCGACCACGTCCGCGAAACCATTCCTTTTCCGCGCATGCTCTATCGGCTGACGCCGTGAGCGAGGGCCATTCTACGGCAAGGTCACCACGGCCACGGCCAGGCCACCCAAGGTTACATCATCGGTGCCGAGTCGTGACACGGCGGACGGCTGGAATCCCGTCTGCTGGTCGACTACTTCGAATTGCCCTCCAGTGGCGCCGGGAACGGATGCTACGACTGTCCACATGCGCTTATTCACCAAAAGCACTTTGCGCTTGCCGTCGCGAGTGACGAAACCCAAACCGTAGACCGAGGGGGTTTCGATATTCGTTCGAACGAGCTTGTCGCCCGGGCCGAAATTTGAGTGGAGCAATTTCAGCACCCAGAAACGCGCGTTGGGCTGGCCCGTGTTCCAATCCACCATGCTGACCGAGGGCCACTGTTTAGGATAGCCGACCATCTGCGACTCGCCGACAATTTCGATGCCGAGCTTGGCCACTTCGCCAAAGACATAGGCGTACATCGCACCCGAGAGATTCCAATAGGAGGTCGGAATGGGCGGCGCAACGTAGCCGGGCGGCATTCCCGTGCCGTCGGTTCCGGTTTGCGACCCGACTTCATCGAGGTCCGTCCGGGTCTCGGGCGAAAGCCGCTGGCGCACGGACTCGACCCACCGCACCACCGCCAGGAATTGATCGGCCTGATTGAAGAAGGTGTACTGCTGAACTTCCGGCGGCTCATTCTGCGTGGGCTTCGCGTAGAAGTGATAGCTGATCACATCGCGCGGAATGCCCGGCTTGTGATGGTGCGGGTCAAGGAAATATTCCATGATCGGCATATGACCTTCCGCCGAATCGAGCGCCAGCGCCATGAATTTCATGCCGGGCGCTACCTGCCGGATGGCGGCGACGATGGCGTCGTAACTGTCTGTGTAATCCTCTGCCGTCATCGAGTGCTCGTCATCGACTTCGTTGAAGACCTCCCAGTAGTCGAACTTGTAGTGATGGCCGGACTCCTGACGCTTTCCGGCTTCATCGGTGAAGCCGCCCTGCGTGTACCAGCTCACGAGGCGCGCGTAATAATTCGCCAGCTCCTTCCGGCTCGGGTCGCGCAGATCTTTCCCGTGCTCGTACGTCCAGGTTATCTCGTCCGGGTCGGCCGGATACGGTACCGGCTGCTCAGTCTTGTACATCCACTGCGGAATCGTGCTGAAGTTGATGATCACTGAATGCCCGGCTTGGGCGTTCATGAAATCCTCCATCATCGGGTCGATCAAGGAAAAGTCCCAGGAAGTGTGGTCGCGAGCCGGAGGCTCGAGCTCCGCAACCGCTAACTTGGGGTACGGCAGCCAGGGCACATAACGAACGTAGTCAGCTCCCAAATCGCGCAAAGCTTCGAAGACCCGATCGTGGATTTTTGAGCCGCGCCGCAAAGGCGGCATCACAACAACTTGCAGCGTAGGCGTGGTTTTCGAGACCGTAATCACGTTGTCCCAAGCGAGTCTGACGGAAGCCTTTTCCGGCGCAGGCTTCTCCACGCTCTCTTTTCTGGTACACGAGAATGGCGCGAGCAGCGCGCAGACCGAGACTAGAACAAACACTCGCTTCCCCGACATAGCACACCTCCACTTCGGAGCACGCCTGGTGGGCACACAACGGGCAGCCACTACTCGCCCGAAACCCTATTCCCCCAGGACCTGCACGAGGTAGACTCTCTCGAGCGGTCCATCATACTCCATAAAGTAGATGGTCTGGCGTGAGCCGCGCACGATTTTGCCGTTTTCAATCGGGAACATGCATTGAATTCCGCCCAGGATGCTTTTCAGGTGAGAGTCCGCGTTGAAGCCCATGCGTCCGTCGAAGTCGAGGTAGCGCCGATGATGATAGTCTTCCTCCTCCGGAAACAGCCGCGAAAAATGCGTGAGAATGTCTTCCTCAAGGCAGGGAATACCCTCCGTCACCAGCAAACCCGAGGAAGTGTGGCAGGTCATGACGTTGACCACACCGTTCTTCACGCCGCTTTTCTCCACGATGTCGTCGACCTTCGGCGTGATGTTGATCGCCTCTTCGGACTTGCGGCTTTGAACCTTCACCCTTTCAAGCTTGATGATCATTGACGCATCCCCAGCAAGCGTTCCGCGTTCGTTGAGAAGATCTTTTCGAGACACCCCTCGGTCAGCGAGAGCGACTTGAGCGCGCGCACTATGTTCTTGATCTCGACGCGCGGGTAATTGGAGCCAAAAACGACCTGGTTCCGGAGGCTCCGCTCAATGAGCGTGGTTGGGATTTGTTTACTGAAAACAAATTGGAAAAACTCCGTCGGGCCGTCGTAGTAAAGGCATGAGGTGTCGAGGAATACGTTGGGATACTTCAGGGCCAAAGCGGTAGCGTCCCAGACCCAGGGCCATCCCCAGTGGGCCAGTACAAAGCGCAGACTCGAGAATCTGCGAATTGCTTTCTCGAGCAGCAGCGGTTGCCCCCGCTCGAGCGGAGTTCCCGGCGCCCAACTCATTCCGGTATGAATCAGGACAGGAATTCGCAGCGAGGCTGCCGCTTCGTAGACCTCGAAAACCGCGGAATCGTTCAGCTCAAAATCCTGAAGTGCCGCGTCGAGCTTCAGGCCTTTAAGGCCGAGCCCGGTGACGGCGGATTCGAGTTCCTTGGGAGCGTTGGGCGCCATTGGATCTACGCTTGCGAAGCCGATAAAGCGGTCCGACATGCCACACAGCTCAGCAACCTGTTCGTTGTTGCTGACGGGGTCTTTGCGTGCCCGCCCGCACGCTATGGGGAGAAGAACGGCCTGCTCGATTCCTGCCACATCCATTTGCAGGAAGAAAGTCTCCAGCGGCTGAAAGTTGTTGCCGATATTGAAGACTTCTCGCGCCACGCGCACATAACTCGGGTATTTTTCAGCGAACTCACGGATCAGAACTGGGTGGGTATGGAAATCAATCATCGATCCTCGCTGGGTAGCGCGGACCCCCGGGGTTGGGGTCCGCGGCTCTTTCGCAGGCCCGGGGACAGGCCGCGGACCCCAA
>JBELAJ010000008.1:0-43475 GCA_049508935.1 Terriglobia bacterium
GCTTCTAAAGCGGAAAGAGAGTCAGGCATCGGAGCCTCCTGTCTGAGCATCTATATACGCTCAGAAATATAGCACAAAAAAAGAAAATCCACCGCTCCTAACTTCCAGGTCGCGCACCCAACACCAGCGCGATGATTGAAAAACGCTTGTGCGGGGCATAGAATATAGGACGCAGGGCTCTGGTCCGAAGCCCGGGATCGAGGGGCGGTCCCTCAGAACCCCACGCAAGTTGGGAGCTCGAATGCGACCCGAGGAAAAGCTGCCGGAAGACGTTCAGGATGCATTGAGGAAAGGCCTGCTCAAGCGCCTGCCGCGGACCTTCCTTCCCTTCACCAATCAGCATCTCCGCGAGTGGGACAACCTGTTTCCATACGAACGGCAGTCGGTTCAGCGCCTGATCGTCTACGTGGCCGCCCTCAGCGACGATGAGTTTTCCAGCCTGTTCCGGGAGGTCCTCGATCTCGAAGAAAAGATGGGGGTGCGCCACTGGCAGCAGTTCTCGACCGCTGAACAGACCATTGAGAATTCGTCTCTCCTGGCCCGCTCGCCGTATTTCCAGGAATGGCGGAAGGCTGTGCAGGCGGTTTTCGACGTGGTTGATCAACACGGACCGAGGGCGCAGGCCGCCAGCAAGCCGGAACGCCGGCTGATTCTCTTGATTCTGCCCAAACCCCTTCCGCTTGATCCGGCAACGGTCTGGTCGAAGTGGCAGGGCATCGGCCGCCCGCTGAAACTCGATTTGACGTCATCCGCCGCGAACGAGAGTCCTGCGCAGACTCTTCTGGGAGGCGCACCCGGCGCGGCCGGGGCACGTTCCGGAGGACTGTTGGATGTGGCGCTCGACCGTCCGGACTCGCCGCTTGCGGACACTTGGGTCTGTGACGCCGGGTCCAGCCTGGTCGATTATCTGCGAACGAGCGGACCTGCGGGGGCCACGCCCCCGCCCGCCATCCTGCTCGGGTACGGCAGGCTGGCTTCTTTCCGAGAGAGCTTCGCGCACGAGATGAATACCATGCGAAAGGACCTCACGGATGCGGACGCAGTATTCGATTATCTGCGCAAGGTCGAGGTCACGCCATGGTGTCCGGAGGAAGTGGCGGGAGAACCCGCGATCCGGGAGTTCCTGCGCTCGCTTTATCTCAGCGGTAACGGCGCCTTGCTGCTGGGGAACTCGTTCGTGGAATGGGCAGCCTCGGAGGCGCTACGTCGCGCGCGCCCTTCTTTCCTGGTGGCGCAGTTCGGAGTTCGCAACAAGCCGAAACCGTTTACCGGCGTGCTGGTATTTGAAAATCCCGAGAAGCTGAATCCTCTCCCTCCCGTCCCGGACTTGGAGGGCAGCGCCGTAGATGCCGAGATGCTTTCGCTATACGTTTGGCTCGCCGCCACTCGTTACGAGGAATACCAGCGCTCAACCGTGTGCGTGTGTCTTGCCGAGAGCCTTTCCGAAGCTTACGTTGTTGCTCCCCAGGAATTCCCCCTCGGGCGCGAAACAGCCCCGGTTACGCTGGACCACTTCGCGGATTCCCTGCGCGCCTGGATCGCGTGAGTGTGGAAACTGGAAATTGGAAAATGGAAACTGGAGATGACGAAACGCTGGCGGGTAGCATTTTCCAGTTTCAGTTTTCCAATTTCCATTTTCCAGTTTCTATTTTCCAGTTTCCACTTTCCATTTTCTATTTTCCGGTTTCCGCTTTCTGTCCTACCTTCATCGAATACACAAACTTGAAAATCTCGGATCGCTGCTTATCCTCTTCCGCCAGATGCTGCTCGTAAAGCTGTTTATGGAGTTGGAACTCGTTCTGCGCCAGCTCCTGTTTACCCAAGTGTACGTACGCCTGACCCAGCCGGAAATGGGCGTCGGGGATATTCGGGGAGAGTTTAAGAGCTTGCTGATACTCCGGCACTGCCTCAGCATATTGGCGGCGCTGGGAGTAAAGGTTCGCAAGCTGGAGATGCGCATCCGGGAGCGAAGGGTCGAGCGCGATGGCTTTCTTTAACTGGGACTCAACCCGATCGAGGTGCGCCGGGGATGTTTCCGACCGCCGGCCCTTCCACAGACTGATGGCGTAATAGTAAGCCGCCAGCGCATCGCGCGGGCGCAGTTCCGCGTAACGGCGGAAGGACTCGACCACCTGGTCGGCCAAGGCGGGCGCCTGCTCGTACGCTTTGCTCAAGAAGTAGTAGGCGCGCGCATCGGAAGGATCCAAGCTAATGCCTTTCAGGAGCGCCTGCACGGCTTCGGCGTAGCGGCCGCGCAAGTAAAGGGCGAGCCCAAGTCCGATCGCAAGCCGCGAAGAGTTCGGATAACGTTTCAGCCCTTCGGAAAAAACTTCGGTCGCGGGGTCAGGGGTCTGATGCGTTATAAGCTCGCCGCCCCAATCAAACAGGTTCGGTTCACTCGGGTCCAGGTGCGCCGCCCTCTCATATTCGTTCGCGGCGAGCACGTAATTCCCGGCCTTTTCTTCAACCCCGGCCAGCAGGTTGTGCAATTCGGCAGTGTCTTTCTGCTTCACGAGTTCCTGAATCTCGTGCCGGGCTTCCGGCAAGCGACCTAGCTCCTCGTCAGCGAGCGCCAGGTCGTAGCCGTTATCGTACGACGCGGGATTCACCTCTCGAGCTTTTTCGAGATATGGAATGGCCGCCGCGATTCTTCCCCCTCGCAAGTAAAACGAGCCCAGGTTGCGGTTGGCGTCGAAACTCCCCGGTTCCAGTGCGACGCCCTCTTTGAATTCGTTCTCGGCGAGCGCCATCTTTCCCCGCCTCGCGAGGTTCGTGCCCAGATTAATCCGGGCTTCCCCGGATTTCGGCCGCAGCCTGACGGCCTGCTCGAAAGGCGTCGTAGCTTTCTCATCCTGGCCTTCTGCGGAGTATACCAGTCCCAACAACTCCTGGACCTCGAAACTCGCGGGTAGAGTTTTGACGAGTGATTCAAGCTCCTGTTGGGCAGCGGCGTACTGGCCGGAGTTGAAATGGGAAAGTGCGGACTGGAGCTTGCGTTCGGGCGCCGGGCTCCCTGACGTATCTGCCTGGCTCGCCGCGATGGGAAGGACGCAAGCCAGGGCGACAAGCAGGAGCGCTACTGGGCGGAGCACCGGTGACATAATCTTCGGACTATTAAGTGTCTGTGGTTTCAATCGACTCTCATGCAAGGTCGAGCGCCATTTTCAATGCGCGGTCCAACTCGGCGAGCTTCGATCTTGAGAGCGAACCGAGGAAGTCAGTGAGGTCAGCTTTTCGAAGGCTCACCAGATTGTCACACATGATCCAACTCGGGTGCTTCAATCCTTCTTCTGGACCAACTGGAACTTGGGTTGACAGTCCTTGCCCGCTCGTGAATACGGGGGCACATATCGCGGTAGAGAACTTGGAGTCAATCAGTATTTGGCGGCTCACAACCACGAATGGCCGATAGCGCTTAGGATCGCCACCCGGTTTATACACCCGATAAAGGTCTCCCCGCCTCATACTGTCTCCGTGTGGATGGTCATTCCTCTGCCGGTTGGTAGTCGACTACATCCAGCGCCTCCACATTGAGCTGATCAGCGGCGCGGTTGATTCTCTCCAGATCTCGGGTGTTTATCGCTGCGCGCGCGCGCTCGGAGAGATACCTGCGAAGAACGCGTTCGATGAGCGCGGAGCGGGAGGTGTGCGTTCCGGCCAAGCGGTCCATCTTGGCGAGAACCTCGGTTGATAGTGTGATAGAAGTCTTTACTTTCATACTACTAATCTACTACCCTGCAAGCCTGACTACAACAAGAAACGTGTTCGGGATTAATCCACGGTCACGGAAATCGTAACGCTGTGGCTCGTGCTGGGCCCTGTGCCTTCGACCGTGACGGTCCCGGATTCACTCCGTCCGCAGCAGAGTTTGCGAGCGGCGCCCGTTCAGGACGATCAAGAACACCAGCAGCAACCACGCCCCCACCAAAGCCGGCGTCGCGCTCGCGTTCAGCGGGTGTATCTTTTTCACCGCAGGGAAACTCGATGCCGAGGAGGAGGTGGTAATCGTTACTATAGCCGTGCTGTTGCTGTCGAGCGCTCCGACTGAGCAGGTTACTCCCGCCAGCGTGCTGGAAACGCTGCAGGAGAAGGCCACGCTGCTGCCGGAGAGGCCATTGATCGGCGTGAAAGCGAGCGTGGACGTGGCGCTGCTGCCGGGTGTCAGCGTCAACGTGCCGGGAGAAGCGCTCAGCGAAAAATCCCCAGGGACGGTCGTGAAGCTGAAAACGCTGGACCAAGCCCCGTACACCCCGCTGGAAGACGACAACGCTTTGACCTGCCAATAGTAAGTTCCGGCAGCCAGATTGCCGGCGGCGGGAGCGCTGGGCGGAGTATAAGAGGTCGCGTTGACTTTTGTGCCCGTTGAGCAACCTGAGCAGCTCCCTACGGCTGGATTTGAGGGCAGTACACCCGGCGTCTTTGCGATGAATAAGAGGTAGCCGGTATTCCCTGCCACCGTGCCCCAACTGAAAGTGGGCGGCACTGAGACCCCTGTCGCTCCATTGGCGGGCGCTACGAGCGCCGGCGCCGCCAGGGCCGGACCGCTCGTCGTGAAGCTGAAAATGTTCGACCATGCAGCCGTGCCACCGCTCGAGGAGGGCTCACGGGGCCGCACCTGCCAAAAGTAAATGCCGGCAGCCAGAGCGCTGGGCGGAGCGTACGAGTTCGAATTCGTGTTGGTCTCGTCGACAATCGTGCAGGCATTGCACGTGGTCGTTGCGGGGTTGGTCGGCAGGTCGGTGGGACTAGTTGCGATCAGGATACTGTAACCGGCATTACCGGTGACATTCGTCCAACTGAAGTCAGGGGCGAGAGCCACGCCTGCCGCCCCGTTGGCAGGTGCGGTCAAGGTGGGAGCCGGCAAGTTTCCGGCAAGCGACGTGCCCCACGCCTCGACCAGGTTGAAAGCATCAACGGAGCCCAGGCCAGTCGCCTGATCGTAGCCGACGCCCGCGCTGTAGCCGAACTGGAAGGGCGCCGTGGCAGGGCAATCCTTAGAGCCTTCCGAGCAGGGCACGATGTTGTTACCACTGGTGATGTCGTGGATCGCCGCAGGCGTCGTGGCTGCCATGGAATAGAGAATTGGATTGATATTGCCTTGGCCATCGGAAGTGTTCACCTTTTGGTTGATGAGGGCAACAATCCCCGCGAAGCAAGGCGCTGCCACAGAGGTTCCGCCCCCAACCGTCAGGTCCCCCTGACTGTCACGGAATCCGTTGACGCAGCTACCCTGGATGCAGAACAAGGTTGGATCGTGAAAGAGCGCGGAATTAAGGGAAAGGTCGGGCACGTCGCGGGCGGCGTCGTTTGGCACTCCTGTTCCGGTCTGCCAACTCGGTTTGGAAAAAACGGCGCTGGCTCCCCCTCCCCCTGCCGAAAGCACGTGTTGTACGTTTGAGGGCGACGAAGTTTCGTTCCAGGCCATCTCCGGGATATAGGATAGGGCAGAGGGGGAAACATCTACGCCGTTAGTATCCGCTGTCCAATATAGTCCCGACCCTTCATTGAATTCCGCCCCGCCCAGGCCAGTCACGTAAGGAAGGCTGGAGGGCCAATTCACGGCCAAGCCGGTGGTGGCGGCTGTGGAGGAAAGGCCGCCCTCGCAACCTGCGGCCCCGGTGTCGCCGGCTGCAGCCACAATGGTCTGCCCTTGCGCATTTGCCTGCTGGGCAAGATTCGCAAGGGCCGTGAGGTTCGCGGAACCCAGCATCGATTCGCACTCACCGTAGCTGATGCTGATCACCGGAGCCGTCTTGTTGTCAATGGCATACTGCAAGGCCTTACCGACTCCTTTAGCGCCGCCGTTCACGAAAATGATCGTGGCGTTCCTGGCCACCGCGCCTGCCCACTCCACGTCCGTGCTGGCTTCGCCGATATCGTCGGAAACGACGCCCGGATCCGTTGCGCCGGGAATCAAGATGACTTGAGGCAGGTTCGGGGGCAAGCCTGAAGCGCTGCGGAACGCAACGATATCGCTGCTGGGCCCGTTGCCGTCGCTATAGAGGTCGGTCTGCCCCATCACCGCAATCGACTGCCCCGTGCCGTCGATTCCGGCCGAGTAAAGGCTGTTGAGATCGTAGATAACGGCGAAATCCCCGGGGGCAACGTAGGTGTTTCCGCTGATGTAAGAGGTAAACTCCGGGCTATGACTCACACTCACTTTGCGGACCACACCTACGGGTTTCGGAGGGTAATTGTCCAAACCGTGAATGGCGAGCACTACGCCCGCCAGGGCACTGGGCACGGAAGGCTCCGTGGCGTTGGCATAGTACGTTTCGCCGTGGAATGAGAAATTGTGGATCTCGGTTTCGAAAGCAGCTTCCACCTGACCTGCGGTCCCCGAGAACGAAACCCAGGTGCGGCTGCGAGCCTTCCGGGTGACAGTGAAGCCCTGCCCCTCCAGCCAGGCCACGACCCGGTTCATGTCATACCGGCTCAGGCCGAATCGGTCGGCGAACTGCTCCGGCGTTAGCCACTGGTGAAAGCTCGACGACGACGGATTTTCGAGGTCGTCCAGAAGCGCCGTCAACGCGGCCTGCTGGCCCTCCGTCAACGCGAACATGAGGGAGATGTTCTCGAGCTTGAGGGAGCCGTCAACGCGCCCCCGGTCGTTTTCAGGCCGGAACATAGGGCGGACGTTGCCCTGGAGCGCGACCCGCGAAGCGTTGTCGATCACCTGCACGATGCGATCCTGCGCAGGCCCTTGCGCGAACGAAAGAGGCGTGAGCGAGAAGGCCAGCCCCCAAACTCCAACCCATCTCAGTCGCAGGGCCATTTTTGGATGCATAAATGCCTCCTGCGCCGTTCTATCTCATGCCTGCGCCTTCCTGAGTCGAGGAAGGCGCATACATCCCGGCGAACCGCGCCGGGACGTATGCGCCACCCACGAATCGATGGGAGTAGTGGCGCTCTCGTGTAGCCGACTGCTTGTCAATGCCCCGCCTCGTTTTCGAGCACGTAAGCTTCGGTTCGTTGTCGCAAAAGACGGCGTTTTTTGCTCCTTTTGGGGTCAAATGAGTGCTAATTTGCGCGTAAAACGCGTGTAATTTGCGACATTCAAAAAGTGATTTTCCTTTGTTTTCAAGTACTTCTTAGCTTCGTTCCCACTATTTTTCATTTTTCGTAGTGGTCTGCTTCCCCGCTGCGCCGCAGTCATTGCGGCTTCTATTGGGCTTCGGGGCAGGGCGGCGCTGGCCTACGACAAAATGTCTCGAACAAGACCACCATGATAGGCTATCATAGATCCCCGGAGCTGTCAAGCGGAAAATGCGGAAAAGCAGTCGGGCGGGCGCGGATGGCGCAGGCGTACCGTTCAATGGCATGTGCGGGTTTGCCCGGTTCTTGAGGGGCGGGCAGGAGGCCCGCCCCTACGCCTGGTTTGTAGGGGCGCAGCGCGATGCGCCCCTACGCTGGTTCTAGAAGTACAGCTTCAAGGCAAATTGGATCTGGCGCGGATCGAGGAACGGGAAGCGCGTGGAACCAATTTTGCCGAAGTTGGTGTTGTAAAAGTTCGTCGAGTTGGAGATTGCGACGACACCGTTACCGCCGAATCCGGGAGCGTTGAAGGTCGGGTGGTTGGTGATGTTGAAGAATTCCGCTCGGAATTCGAGGTGCGATCTCTCATTCAAACGGAAGTTTTTGAACGTCGAGAAATCCAGTCGGCCGAGGGCGGGTCCGGACGTCTGACCGATGCTTCCCCCCAGCAGCCCGGCGCAAGCTGAGACGGGAGTGCAGGGAGCGATGTGCGTGCCCGATACGGCAATAGTGGGCAAGTTCGTGACAGGAACGCACCCCTCCGAGGGCTTGAGGAAGCCCGGAGCCGGGCAGGGCTGAGTGAAAGCGTGCGGGTTCCAGAAACCGTCCACAGGGTGTCCGTTGTTCGTGAACATGCTCTGTCCCGGAACCGTCAGAGCCTGGCAGCCGATGCTGTTATTGGTTCCGTCCGGGCAACCAATGCTTACCGGCTGGCCACCTTCGAGTATAGCGTTCCAGATGAATTGCCAACCGCCGACGATCTGGTTGGTGATGCCGTTGGCATGTGAAAGGAACTTACTCCCGGCGCCGAAGGGAAGCTGGTATCCGCCGCTGTAATGGAACACGTCAAAGATGTTGAAGTCGCAGTCGCCGTAATCGTGCTGAATCCCAAGCCCCTGAACCCAAGGTGCCCGGGTGTAAACGGCGCTGCCGTTCAGCAGGTCGCCCGAGTCGCTGCGGCAGTGGGACCAGGTGTAGGTGGCCAGGAAGTTCAAGCCGTTGGAATAACGTTTCTCGAGGCTTGTCTGGAGGCCCTCGTAGTAGCTGCTTCCCGCGCTCTCCTGATAGCTGCCCCCGGAACCGAAGTCCGGGAAGGGTTCAGCACTGCCGGCAAGTGAAGTGGGGGCGAGGGGATTCATTTCGATCTCCGGCTCCTCATTTGCTCCAGTTCCTACGTCTAGGTGGCGGGTGGCGTTGCCGACGTACCCTATGTTAAGGGTCATAGTGGGCGTAATCTCGTACTCCAGGGTGAAGTTCCAACCCAGCGTGTAAGGTGTCTTGAAGTTGTACTGGAGGCCTTCGAGCCCTAACCCCTCTGTATCCACTAGAGCGGGGTTAAGGGGGATACAGGCGAACGATTGCTCAAGGGTGGCGCCTCTGAGGCAGTTTCCGCCGCTGGCATTGGGGACGGTGATGGGTGTTCCACCGTTAGGGTTGTTGTAGCCGATCGTGAACTGGAAGGGATAATTCTCCCCGATGTTGGGACCGTATCCGGCATTTTCGAACCCGTTGTAAAAGATGCCGAACCCGCTTCGCAACACGACCTTCGGCAGCACCCGGTAGGCAACGCCAAGGCGGGGGCCGAAGTTATCGTTCTGGGTGGTGGCCAGGGCGAAGTTATCGATATACTTGAGCTCGATGTTATCCTTGGCCAACCCGGTGGGAAAAGTCGAATTGACCGGGATCGCCTGGTTCTTCCCGTTGTTGGCCTCCAGGTATTCCGCTTGACCTCCAGGAGTCACATTGGGGACGAAGTTGGCTTGCCGTCCGTGGTTCTCCTCGATCTGGCCAAAGTGGTCCCAACGCAGGCCGAGGTTCAGCGTCAATTTGGGAGTCACTTTCCAGTCGTCCTGGAAGTACCCGGCCCAATAGTTGTGGCCGTCATCGGTGGGCGAGAAGTTCGAGATGTAGATGTCATCGGAGCCGCCGACGTTAGCCAGGCCTCCCGGGATGCTCGACGCGGTGGGCGTCAACTCCATTTGAGCCATGCCAACACCGGCGAAAGTTCCGTTGAAGTCGATGCAACCATGCGAGCAAGCCGGCTGAAGTGTCGAGAACTTGATGTGCTGGAACTCCAGGCCCATTTTGAAGCTGTGCTTCCCGTAGATTTTGGTCAGGTTTTCGGTTAATTGCGTGGTCTGGGTGATCTCATCCGAGGGCAGGTAGGGATTCGACCCGAGGGTGCTCAGGTTGCCGATGGTAATAGCCGGCAAGCCGCCATTTTCCGAGACCTGCGCAATGCCCTGGATGCCGAACTGGGCCGGGATGTTAAGCTGAGTCCCCACAGGCCCGTAGCGCGTGGCATGGAGGCGGTCTTCTCCCAATCGCACTTCGTTGACGAGGCTCGGGGAGAAGATGTGCGTATAACTGAGCGCTCCCAAAATGGACTTCGCGTCCTGCTCGCCCTGCTGGAAAGCTCCGCCATCCGCAATTCCCCCGAAGGGTCCGGGCAGGAATATCGGGTCGCTGATGTAGCTGAAGGTTCCAAATATCTGGTCCCTATCACTCTTGTTAAAGTCCATCCGGCTGTCCATGGCGTTGCGGGTTTCGACAAGAAGGGGATCGGTGGTGTTGTTGAGAACAACGGTCGGCGCCCCATTCACGAAGCCCTTCTGGGCAGTCGGGTAAAGGCCAAAGAGTTTGATCGCGTTGGGATCGATCCGGTTGGCGGGGAGTTGATTGAGCAGGCAACTCGACTCGCTGGTGCAAGCGCTGGCAAAATTCGTCATGTTGCCTACAGGGCCGGCGGTGTAAAACGGATCGGCAACATAGCCGCTGGCTGTCGCTTTAAGGCCCGTCACCGGGTCCGTTTGTCCCGCAACGACTTCCCGGGTGGTGGCGGGATCGACCACGGTTCCATCCGGGAGGATTCGACCCAGGTTATCCGTACCGGTGCAACTGTTGTTGCTGAGGCAGGCGGGATTGGTGCTGCCGAGAATAGTGTCGGCGAGATTCGTATACCCGCTGGACACCTCGTTCGGTGTGGGGACGGTGTTGCTGAAAACACTTCCTTGGTGCCTGCGCAGAGCTTCGTAATCGCCAAAGAAGAACAGCTTGTCTCTGCCGTTATAGACGTGGGGAATCACCACGGGTCCGCCGATGGTCAGGCCGTATTGGTTCTGGCGGTACTCGCCTTTCGTGATATTGCCTTCGTCCTCGAAAAAGTCGGCGGCATCGAACTTGTCGTTGCGCACGAATTCCCACACGTCGCCGTGAAGGCCGTTCGTCCCGGACTTGATGGTGGCATTCATGATCGCGCCGCCTGCGCGGCCGTACTGGGCGCTGAAATCGGTGGTTTGGACTTTGAACTCCGAAAGGGCGTCGGGAGGTGGAAGAACCACGAAGTTGGTGCCGTTCAGGAAGTCGACGTTGTCGGAGTTGTTGTCAATTCCATCCAGCAGGTAGTTATTTTGAGAGGGGCGCATCCCATTTGCGGAGAAGGCGCCATTGGCGGCATTGCCGCGTGTATCGGCCTGGGGCGTATTGACGCCTGCCACCACTTGGGCGAGGAAGGTGAAGTTCCGTCCGTTCAAGGGGAGGTCGTTCACGCTTCTGCTGTTGACCACCTGGCCGACCGAAGCATCTTGGGTTTGCAGCGCAGGAGGAGCAGCCGTGACTTCCACGGTTTGGGTGACAACGCCCGGCGTGAGCGAGACGTCCAGGACGATATGCTGGTCAATACTGACCGTGATGTGCGATTCGACAGCTTTGGAAAACCCCGCGGCCTCGGCGCTTACCTCGTAAGTCCCAATTTTGACCGGGGAGAAAGTGTAACTGCCGTCAGGGCCGGTAGTTGCTGTAACCACAAGGTCGGTCCCCTCGTTCCTCAAGCTCACTTTGGCGCCGGGGATCACCGCGCCGCTCTGGTCCTTGATTGTCCCTGTGATCGAGCCGGTGTCGACCTGGGCTCGAAGGCTCGCGCAGGTCAGAAGCGAGAGCGCGGAGATTGCCAGGGCAAGAAAAACAAAATGCAGGATACTGCTGCGTCTTTGCATCCGTTCATTCTCCTCTCCTCCGCCGCACATTCGCGCGGCTGGAGATCTACGAAATGATGATGTGGAGTGCGGCCAGCTTGGCCTGGAGGCAAGAGTCGGCGCTCGGTCGTCTCTCGTCGAGGTTCGGCTGCCGCGCGGCTAACGAACCGATATGCAAATCGAGGGGAGCGTTCCCTTCAGAGAGTCCAAAGGGGTGGCACGCTCTCAGGCTCGATTACTCGAGACACTTAAACCCGACGCATTGCTGGAGACTTCTACCCGACGCAAGAGAGAATTCAGTGGAACCTCTAGGTCAATAACATGTTCGTAGTTGGGTTGTCAAGGTGTTTTAGTTGGTTTCCAGTACGAATTGGTTGCCAGCAAGATCAGAGCCGCGAGCGCCCTGAGTCAGAAGCTGCGCTCTGGATGACAAATTCTGAACTTCTTCACACCTTTTCACGGGTTGGGAATTGCCGGCTGGACCGGTTCGGGCTGGGGAGAGGTGGCCTCACGTGCCCCTGAAGTTTCCGAACGCGGCATGAGGGCTTTGAACTGGGAAGCGAATCGGCCCTTCGGGTCAGCGCGAAGGTAGGCCTGCATCTCGGCGTAGGCTTTGTCGCGGGCGCCTCCCCGCAGGTAAACGGCTGCCAGTTTCGCGTGCAACTCGGCGGGCGGCGCAGGGTCAAGAGCAAGAACGCGCAGCCATTCGTCCTGCGCTTTGGCGTATTGACCCAGATTGTAATGCGCCGTCGCGATTTGGTCGTACAATGGCCAGGCATCGGGCGAAAGCCGCAGCCCCTGATTCAGTATCTCTTCACTCTCGACAAACTTCTTTTTGTTGTTCAGGACTTTGCCCAGCAAGGCGCAGGCATCAGGAAAGCCGGGATCGCAACGAACAGCTTCACGTAAGTTCGCTGCCGCGCTGTCAAGATCGCGGGCGGCGATTTGAATCGAGGCGAGGCCCGTCCGGGCGCGAGCGTAGCAAGGATACTCCGCAATGGCCTTCTGAAATTTTGCTCGCGCATCATCCACGCGATTGGCTTGAAGAGAACGGACGCCTTGTTGGAATAATTTGCGGGCATCCTTGGGCGCGCTCAGGTCCGTCAACGCCGGCAAAGGCGAGGATGCCTTCGTCCTGGACGCGCGGTGCATTACCACTTGCAGCGTGACCAGTCCTTCTCCGTCTTTGAGATCCAGAAAAAGCTCTTGAGGGAAAAACCCTTCCGCGGTGACGGTCATGATGTAGGTCTGGCGATAGAGACCCGGCACCTCAAACCGCCCCTGCGCATTAGGGTGAATATCACCCGAACGCTTTCCGTCGCGCGTCTCGATAACAATCGTTACCCCGGAGGAGATGGCCGCCTCTCCTTCGGTCACCACCTGCCCTGACACAGTCCTGAACCCATGCCCCGACCCCGGGATCTCCTGCCCGAAAAGTGATCGGGAATTAAGGAAGACCAGCGCGGCGATCACGACAGACGGTGCGACCGAGCAGAAAAGTCGTGTTTTGGATCCCCGATGCATACCGCCCCCGCTGACCCTTGGCCCGGATATTGCTCCTGATGCGCTCTAGACTACCACCTCAACGACTGCTGCGCAATGCAGCACCTCGTACCTCCCCCAGCGCCTCAAACCATCAAGTCGATTCCCCTCCTTAGTTAAGGAGGGGTCAGGGGTGGTTGAACAGCGCACAATCACCACCCCCTACCCCCTCCTCCTGCGGAGAAGGGGAATCATCATCAGACTAAAGTGCAGGGATTCTTCGGCCCCAAAGAACGGGGCCTCAGAATGACAGAGGGGTGTGTAGCGCGGCATCCGAACGAGAGGAGTTGGCAATCGACGATCATCAATCAGCCATCGACCATCAGGGCGCCTGGTCGGCGAAGGCCAAGGCGACTTGAAGGAATTGTTGGCGGGCCTCCGGCGCCAACTCTTGGACTCTCCCCGTGTCACGGCTCTCGGCTGCGGCGGCCGACAAGGCTTTCTCAATACGGTCCACATCAAGCCCGCCTCGTGGCCCTGCTTGCCTAAACCGTTCCAGGGTTTCCCGCGATTTTTGGATTTGGCCGGTCTGGTAATAGAGCACTCCCAGCGCCGAATAGCTTCCCGGCCACTCCGGCAGCAGATCGACCGATTTCTCAAGGTACTCCTCGGCTTTCCCGGTTTGCCCTTCCATTACCGACAATACTCCCATGCCCCACAGCAGCTCACCCGCGTCCGGAGTGTGCGCCAAACCCTGCTGAAGGGTGGCGCGGGCGCCAGAGGTGTTTCCAGAGCGGAGGTAGACAAGCGCTAGAGAAAGATAAGCCGGGTCTTGATCGGGATTTTCCGCGATGTCCCGGCGCAGCAACTTGATAGCCTCGTCGGTCCGGCCGAGGTGAGCCTGGACGTCGGCGAGCAGGGCCAAATAGCTGGTGTCCGATTGCCCGCCGGGTGAGACCTTCTGCGCGGTAGTCAGAGCGGCGGCATAGTTCCGCTTCCGGAAATAAGCGTCGGCGAGGTCGTACCAGACGTCGTCGGCCTTCGGGTTGGTCTCGAGAGCTGCCTCGAACCGCGGGATAGCCTCCCCGTAGTGGTGGTAACGCGCCAGCAGAACACCCACCCCCACCCTGGTGCGAAAATCACCCTGGCTTAATTCGTCAAGCCGGGAGATAACTTGTTTAGCATCCTCGATCCGCCCGACCTTCAAATAGGCTTCGGCGAGAAGATAAAAGTTCTGCGGCTCGTCAGGATGCGCTTTCACTTCCCGTTCCAACTGCTCGAGGTCATTCAGGTTCTTTTCTTGGGGGGAAAGCTCAGCCCTCAGACCCAGGTAATCGTAAAGGTGCTGGTAGGCCGAGGGTTGAAGAGTGGGGTCTTTGGAGAGGGTTTGGAAGACCTTCAAATCCCGCTCCGCCGCTTCCGTTTGATGGAGACTCCGCTCGACCGTGGCAAGCCGGAAGTAAACCGAGGCGGGATGAGGATCCAATTGCGCGCACTTCCGCAAGAGGGTCAGGGCCTGCTCGAATGCTTTTTGGCGCATCCTCAAATTGGCTAATTCGAGAAGCGCCTCGTAATAGTCAGGATCGACTTCCAAAGCTTGCTCGAGCAGCTTCTCCCCGCTGTCGTAGTGGCCCTGCCGGGTTTCGATGTAGCCCAGGTTATACAGGCACGCCGCATCGCGAGGATCGGTCTTCAGTCCTTGCCTCAGGTACTTCTCGGCCTCGTCGAATCGACCCAGGTAGCGGTAGGCAAGACCCAGGAAAGCATACGAGCGAGCGGCAGGATTAACCTTAAGGAGGTCCTGAAACGTGTCTTTGGCCTTCTCGATTTTCCCCGTTGCGAAGTAGCAGATGCCGAGCGCCGCGAGCAGGTTCGGACCTTTCGGATCAACCTTCAGCCCCTCCTCGAGCAAGCGGATAGCGTCTTCGTAGTAAGACTGCCTCATGCTGAGTCGAGCCATAAAGAAGATCACATCCGAATTCTGCGGCGCCAGCTTGTGCGCTTTGACGAGGGCGTCGAGGGCATCGAGGTCTTTGCCCTGGTTCGCGTAGGCTTGCGCCATGAAATAGAGCGTCTCGACAGAGTCGGGCGAGAGCTTCAGCGCGCGGTCGAGGATACCGAGCGCCTTCTCATTATCCCCACTTTGCAGGTAGGCGTGGCCGAGGTTGTGAAGAATCTCGAAGGTGCCGGGCTCGAGCGCGTCGGCGGTTTCGAATTCGTGGATGGCCTCACCGTACTGCGCTTGTTTGGCCAGAATCACACCCAGCGTGAAATGGGCGCGGATGTCGTCCTTAGCGTGCTCCGAGAGGGCGTGCGCGAGCGCGAGGCCTTTCTCTTTCTGGCCGGCGGCCAAATACGCTTGGATCAGGTTGATTTGCGTTTCGGTCGAGCCAGGCTCAATTGCGAGCGCCTGCTGGAACGCTTGAACGGCGCCTTTGAATTCCTTTTGGTCGCCCAGCGCCATGCCCAGCAGGTTGAGACCGTCGAGGCTCCGGGGCGCTAGCTTGAGCCCGGCGCGGATTTCTGCCTCGGCGAGTTTAGGCGTGTGTTGCGCGAGCAGTTTTTGCCCGGCGGCGAAATGCGCGGCAGCGGCAGGCGAGAGTTTTGCGGTGGTCGGCGACAGGGATGAAGTCTGCGCGCACAATAGATGAAGCGGAAGTTGGACCGCGACGAAGAGCAGGGCGACCTGCCAAACCACCTTCGCCGCGGGCAAGCGGGCAGCGTGCTGGACGAGTTTGTCCGACCTTCCTTGCGCCATCATGAGGATGAGTGTAGCTCTGTCATCCACTTGGGGGCAATCCGCCAGCCGGCGTATGGTTGCCCGCGGACGGCCACGAGCGTCTGTGTGAGAACCCGTTTTTTGCTGTCATTCCGAGCGAAGCGAGGAATCTCGCTCTGCCCTTGAAAACATTCAGGGCGAGATCCCTCGCGGAGTTTACCCTGAGCGCCCAGAGCGAGATTCCTTCACTTCGTTCAGGACAGGCTCTTCGCTGCGCTCAGGATGACAGCGAAGGGCTCGGAATGACAGCCCAAATGAGGTTTTCACACAGACTCCACAAGGGCCGCCCCTACAACGTCTATCGGCTGAGTTTTTCAAGCATACTCTTTGCCATCGCGTGGTCGGGATGCCGCGTGAGTAACTGTTGCAGAATGTCCCGAGCATGATCCTTGTCGCCCCGCCCCACGTAGAGCCGCGCCAAATTGAGGTAGGGCTGATCGAAGTCGCCCGCAGCATGCACGGCTCTCTCAAACAAGTCTTGAGCGTCTGAGGTCTTACCCTGGCGCACATAGAGCACGCCGAGATTATTTAGCGCTTCAGGATAGTCGGGGCGAATTTCGAGCGCGTGCTGCCAGTATTTGAGCGCACGGTCTGTTTCGTTCAGTTGTGCATAAAGCATGCCCACGCCGTAATTCACCTCCGGGTCGTCGGGAGCCAACGCCACGGCGCGGTCCAGGGCCTGCTTTGCCTCGCTGAATCGCTGCTCGCGTCGATAGACGTTACCCAGGTTGTAATACGCCAGCGCGTAATCAGCCCGCTGGTCGATCGCCTGTTGGAAAAAACGGATGGCCTGGGCACTATCGCCCGCTTGCGCTGCCAGCAATCCGAGGTTGTTGAGCGCGTCGGGATATTCGTGGCGCAACTCGAGCGCGCGCTCGAGGTGGCGGCGGGCTTCGTCAGCTTTCCCTTGCTTCAGGTACAGCGTCCCCAGATTGTAATGCGCCTCGGCGTAATCGGGATCAGTCTCGAGCGCCAAGTTGAACTCCTGGATCGCCTGCTCGTAGTATCCCGCCTGCGAAAAGGCCGCGCCGTAGGTGAACTCGTTACGCCGAAATTCCGCAAGGTGGAGCGTGCCGGGAAAGGGCAGCGCCAGCTTTATTCTCTCTTGGGCGGTTTGCGGTATCCGCTCGCTTTCCGCGTTCAAGCGCGTGGCATCGACGGACCCCTGATAAACCTTCACAATGAACCCTTTGCCATCGATGAAAAACGTGGTGGGCAAGCCCAGATTGCGCCGCCGGTCGAACATGAAGTGGTAAATCAGATTGTAAACCCCGGAGACATCATCGCTGGCCAGCAAGACGGGAAACCGCAAGGAATTGGCGCTCGCGAAGGAGCGGACCTGCGGTACGTCCTGGGGTTTATCGAGGTTGACAGCCAGCACCTCGAGCCCTTTTCTCAATGCCGCGGAGCGATCGAGCGCCCTGAGCGTTTCGAGGCTTGGCGGACTCCATGTGGCCCAGAAGTTCAGGATCACCACCTTGCCCCTCAAATCGGAGAGCCGGTGCTTCTGACCGCTGAGATCCGGAAGTTCGAAATCCGGAGCCAGGATCGGATCGATCAACCAGGTTTCGCTGGAGACAGGCGGCGGCTCGGCTGCCGGGGGAGGAGGAATCACGGCGAGAGGCTGATGGGGACGGAACGGCACTGCGTGGAACTTGTCCGAGCCCTCCTCAATCTCCACACGATGATTGGCAGGCAGCCGTTCCAGGTGCTGCACATCGCCATTCGGCCAGCGAAGTTCGGCGCTTGCGGATGCGGCCTTGCCGATTCCAAAGAAAATCTCCTTGCTGTGCTGCGACGGGAAGCCGCTGCCGGCTTGCAACATTTTGATCTGACGCCCTTCCGTGGTGGCGAGGATAACCACAGTGCCTACGGCGTCCCGGTTGCTTTTCGTGCCGCGCAGTCGTAAAGCGAGCGCGTTGCCCAGATCGGGCGCCTCCGAGTGCAGGATGCGTAACTGCGGCCCCGTCCTATTCTTCAGTGCGATTTCAAGCCGACCGTCGTGATCGAAGTCGGCGAGAGCGAAGGCGCGGCTGTCATCCTGGAAATCCAGGCCCACCGTTCCGGAGATGTTGGAGAAGGTCCCGTCGCCGTTGTTAAAAAAGAAAACGTTACGCAGATATCCTGCCCAAGTGCCGTCCGAACGAATCAATTCGTTGATGGCGTTCCAGCCCAGTTCGTAAGGAACGGTGGGATGGGCGTCCGGCGGGGACTGCGCCACCACATGTTGCCAGAAGAAGCTCTCCAGATCATCGCGTGTAGGGCCGGAGATCATGCCGTTCGCGATGTAGAGATGCAATCGTCCGTCGTGAGCAAAGTCCCAGGCATGGCAGGACCACGACCACCCCGCCTGTTCGATTCCCGCTGCGGCGCTGCGATCCTCAAAGCGGCCGTTGCCGAGATTCCGGAAGAGCGAATTCCCCTTGGCGTGATGACGGAACAGGGCGCGAACAGCGGGAGGCATCAGTTCGAGAAAACTCATCTGGGAGGTTAAGCGCATGCCGGAGGTTTCCCACATATCCGAGACGTAAAGGTCGAAATTCAGATCGTTGTCGTAATCGAACCAGCAGGAGCTCATGCCCGGCCCTACGTCCACAACCCCGACTTCTTCGGCGACATCGGTGAACTTGCCGTTGCGATCGTTGTGATAGAGATTCTTCCGCCCAAAGTCGTTCACCACGTACAAGTCCGGCCAGCCGTCGTTGTCATAGTCGCACCAGGTGCAGTCGAAGCTGAACCGGTCGTTGTTCTGGTTGAGACCCGTGGCCTCGGTGACATCCCGGAAGTTGGCGTCGCCCTCGTTGTGGAAGAGGAAGTTGGGCGGGCCGTTCCGCGCGTCATAATAGGGAAGCGGGAAGTGGTATTGCTCGAGTCCCTTATAGTAACTATACAAACAGAAATAGATGTCCAGGCGCCCATCGCGATCGTAATCGCCGAAGGCAGCACCTGTGAAGGTTCCCTGCGGGGGCCGCTCAAAATGAAACGCCTGGGGCTTTAGCTTGAACTTCCCGTTCCCCTGATTGAGGAAGAGCAGAGGCCCGTTGGCGGTGACGACAACCAGGTCCTGGTGACCATCGTTTCGAATGTCCGCGAAAAGGGCACAGGGAGTGTTATCCAGGACGTCTACACCGGCTGCTTCCGTCACGTCGTCGAAGGTGCCATCGCCGCGGTTGTGGTATAGACGGTTGGGAAGTCCGGAAGGCTGGCAGACGTAGAGATCGTCGAAGCCATCGTTGTCGTAGTCAGCAGCCGCGATACCGTTGTTGCCATAAATATCAATGCCCGTCGCCCCATCGAGAACTGTGCGCCAATAATCCGTGCCGCGCAGCATTTGCGCGCGGTAGGAAGAGACGTCCTTGAAAGCGGCGGAAGTGATGTCCACAAACATCGGCTGAGCGCAGAAACTTCGGATTTCGGAAACGGGCTGCCACTTCGTTGCGGCCCATCCGCCATCCGAGCGTTGCTCCCATTCGATTTGCCAGACGCCGATTCGCTCGAGGCGGTGCAGCCGTGGACCTGTCCCCACGAATATGAAACGGACCTGAGTCTTGATAAGGGGGGGAGTGGTGGAGATCATTTGAAGATCCGCCACCTTGAATTCAGCCGTCAGAATCTGCGGAGTGCGCTCGAAAGTGGATTGGAGTTGGTCGAGAAAGGCGTCGCGGCCGAGCGCTAGTTCAGTGGAAAAGCTCGCACGCTGGAGTTTCAGCGCCGCCGTGCCGCGGATGTCGCGCAACTCTTGCGGCCGAGGCGATGCTGCGGTAAGGCGTAGCGACAGGAGCCCAGCAAGCACTCGCACATTACTTAGACTCTTGCGAAGCTCGTTGCCCCATCGTGCAAGCTGTGTTTCGATTTCGCGGCTGAATAGCTCGCTTGGAAAATCGTCCTCGTTCTGCCGGGCTTTTCGGATCAATTCCTCAAGGGGTGAACGCACCGGGTAATGGGGAACGATGCGATAATCCGCGTATGAAGGAGAGTCGGCAGCAACCTCAGCGGAGGTAGCGCGGAGTCTCGGTTTCCAGAGACTCTGGGGCTTTGCGATGGCGGCCGGACCAAACAATGGCGCCGGGAGAAGCAGTGCGGATGTGGAACTGCACATGCCCAGGAAATCGCGCCGCGTGAACGCGCCTTTAACCCCTCGTGGAGGAATTCCCATCAACGCGCAGGACTCCTTCGTAAGGCCGGACGGTCTGACATAGCAACTAAGGAGAAACCCCTCACCCGGCCCACGACGGCTGATGAATGCGCCGTCGCGGCCCACCCTCTCCCCGGGGGAGAGGGCCGCCCTTTCATGTTTTTTCCCCACATACGACCTACGACATACCACCTACGACCAACGAATCCCAAATCCAAAATTTAAAATCGAAAATGGTCAAGCCCTGCTGATCTCGTCCAGAAGCTGACGCAGGCGGGCCATGGGGACCTGCACCTGGCCGTAGCGGAGCAGGTTGTAAAGGCGCGTGAACTCCCCGACGTCCGAGCCGAGGCGCGTACCCGCCAGCGACTTAGCGAATTCCCAGGGTGTCAGCGCAGTCGGCTTCGCGTACCCCTTCTTTCGCAGAGTCTTCAGTAATCTTTGATAAGACATCGTGGCCTGGTGCGGGCTCAGGGTAAGCTCGCGGCGTCCAAACTTCCATTGCCAGAAAAAGCGGATTTCGGCCAGCGAGCCGCCTTTCTCGCCCGCCACCAGCGCGGCCAGGATGGTGACCATGACGAGAAACATGAGCAGCTTGTGCGACATCAGCCAGCTTTCAATGGCGTAGGCTGCTTGTACAGCCCGCCGCTTAAACTGGTCGCTATAGCCAACGAATTCCTGTTGGAAGTTCCTGGAGGATTGTTCCACCTGCCGGGCCAGCCGAATTTGGTGGGTGAAATCGTAGTTGATCACCCACTCGCTCCAGAAAAGGCTCAGGGCATCGAGGTAATCGTCCCAGGCCCCGGCACGGACAGGATTGGGATCAGCAGGCGTGGGATCAAACGTGATCCAGCCGTATTTCGGAAAATACACTTCCACCCAACTATGGGCGTCCCGGGCGCGCACCACAAAATCCTTTCCGACGCGATTATAGGAACCGGTTTGAAAGCCATTCACCAGCCGCGAAGGGATGTTAAGCGTACGCAACATTACCGCCATCGCAGCAGCAAAGTACTCGCAAAAGCCTGATCGGGATTTGAACAAGAAACTGACGATGGGATTTTTGGGCTCAATGGCAGACGGATCGAGGGTGTACCGGAAATTGCTGCGAAGATAATTCTGAATTGCGGCAGCGCGGTCGTAGTTGTTTGTGGCGGAGGAGGTGACTTGCCGGGCAAGGTCCGCAACCTTCCGGTCCAAATCGGGAAGCCGCAGATACACCAGGCGAATATCTTCCGGGTAGTCGGTGGAGGCTCGCTGCAACTCACGGACCGAAGGCAGTCCGGCCTCTGAAACGACGTCGTAGGCAAGTGGCACGAAAGAATATTGGGGGCTGTGCAGGGAGCCGGTCTCATCGACATTCACCAGGTGAAACCGACCCACGATCTCCTGGGGCGTGGGGGCGGCGAAGAGTACATCGGTCGAGAGGGCGGAGCGAAGCACGTGGTAGCGAAGTGGGTGGTGCGAACGGCTCTGCCAACCCTCCGTGCGGGGAAGAACAACGCGCTGTTCAGATGCCGGAATGATCGGTATCTGCTCCGTGTTGTCGTTGAACCAGTGCGTGCCGTCGAAGCTGGTCAAACCCACACCGCGCCATTTCACGCCCTGGAATTGCCTGGGATCCCCTTCCACCGTCACGCGCATCACCACCAGGGGGGAACGGAGGATCTTGCGGATGTCACCAAGATTGACCGTCTCGGAAAAGCCTGTAATGTTCTGGGACTGAGATGAAAGCGAGGTCAGGAAGCCGGTGCGGTAGCGCGGGATTACGAAAAAAAGAAATGCGCCGAGAAGAAATATGCCGACTGCCAACCCCACCGCCGCTTTCATCAGCGCTCGTTCGACCGCTGTCCGGTTCTGGCGAGGTTTCCGGTAAGGGCCTTCCGATGCGCGGCGAGCCGCCTCCATTCCTCGCTTGATTTCATAGCTGATGAAGGTCGAGATGGCTAAAATAATGTAGAAACCGAAAAATATAAGGAAGGTTGTGCCGACCGTCAGGATGGCGCTTGCCAGCATCATCATGAACGATAGGGCGGCAAGATAGCCGTAATCGCGATAAGTCCTTGCCGAGAAAATCTTGATGACAGTTGTGAACAAAACGAGGTGGACGGTTGCGGTCAACATCTTGTCCAGCAGGCCGGGGCCGGGCGAAGTCAAGAAGTCGAGCGCATAAAAGAAGATGTAAAAGATGGAAATCCGCGTGACGGTGCGGGGGGAGAGTGAAAAGTCAACTTCGCGCGAATAGCCCCAAAGCTTCACACCCAACGCGATCGAAACCACCACGGTGGAGACGAAGTCCAACTTCCCCGTCATCGCGACAGTGACAAAGGCGGTAGCGAGGGTCAAGAGAAGGGACACCTCAAAGTAGCGCTGCACGCTGATGTTGGACTGGAGCTTGAGGAGCGCGGAGGGGTCGGTCTGTGCGGCCTTTGCCATGAGCGTTACTTAGCTTGCGGGTTACATTTTAACCCAAGACGGGCTTCACCACAGAGGTCACAGAGCGCACTGAGCAAAACCCGAAGCGTTTCCCTCTCTACTACTATTCCCAAGACCTTTCGCGGCGCGCAAGGATTTCTGGTCTGGAATTTTGAATCTGGAGTCTTGGATGCGGCCGACAGGCCGCACCGTAGTCTCTGTGCGCTCTGTGGTAGAAGCTTTTCAGAACACCTGTCGCGCGATCTTCCGGGCCAATTGCGAAATGGCAGCCTGCCCCAAGCTCGAAATAGGAAACCATCGAAGCCCTTTCTTGCGGGAGACGTCCGATATCTCCGCTGCGTAGGCGCGGACGCAGATGGAGCGGTAAGTGATGCCGTGATGGAGCTCAGCGATAAAGTCCTGACGGGTGAGGGCGGCAAACCCGAATCCGGCGAGCTTGTCACGCAAGCCTTCGAGCGCCTCCGCGCTCGACCTGCCGAAAGCGGAGGGGAAATTCCATAAATCGTCTAGAAGGCCATCGTCCAGGCCACGGACCATGGCCACTCGCGGGCCGCGCCGGAGGATAGCGGCGGCGAGGTAGTGGGATTCCGCGGCGCGACGGGGACGCGGCTGGGGGAAGACTTCGGGATGCCCTGTCTTGTAACCGAGGCACCAGCCTCGCACTGGGCAGGCGGCGCATTGGGGAGCGCGAGGCAGGCATATGGTTTGCCCCAGCTCCATTAACGCCTGATTAAAGCGGCCGGGGCGGTGACGTGAAAGCAAACGCTCGAGTTCGGCTTCGACAGCGCGGCGGAAGCCCGGTTGATGCAGATTACCGGGAACAGCCGCAACCCGCGATACAACTCGTGCCACATTGCCATCAAGGACAGTGAAAGGCAGATTGAAAGCGATGCTTAAAATCGCCCGCGCCGTGTAATCGCCAACTCCGGCCAGCGAACGAATCTTGTCGTAGTCTCGAGGCAACGACCCGCCATAGCTGCGGACGAGTTGCTTGGCGGCCTGGTGCAAGTGGCGCGCGCGGCGATAGTAACCAAGCCCTGACCATTGCTGGAGAACTCGCTCGAGAGAGGCGCTTGCGAGGTCGGCCACGGTGGGAAACGTCTCAAGAAAGCGTTGGTAATACGGAATTACCGTCGCCACCTGAGTCTGTTGGAGCATTACTTCAGAAACCCAGACCGCGTAGGGATCGCCACTGCCGCGCCAAGGGAGGGAACGCGCGTTCCGGCGAAACCACGCCAGCAGTGCGCTCCTAATGGCCGCTTCGTCCTGGTGCGTCAGGTTCATCCGCTTCATACTACCGCTTTTTGTTGTGGAGGTGTCAGGCCAGAGCACGCGAATTGCTTTCGGCGCGGGTTCGTGTTAGGTTGGCGACGTCGGACCAAGGCAGGGTGCTCAGGCTAACTTGAAGGCAGGGGGTGCGCCACGGCGAGGAGATCTTCCACCGTTTGGAAGTGGGTCGTAGGCGCTAGCGTGGTGCTCTGCGCGGCGGTCCCTTTGCGCGCGCAATTCGAGGCAGGGCATAACATCACCTTGCATGGCCAGGTCCAGACCAAGGATGGGCGTGGGATCTCTGCGGGGGTGATGGTATCTATTCAGACCAGCGACGGCGAGCCGGTGGCCACCCGTCAACCGGATTGGAACGGGAACTTCGAGTTTGTGGGACTTAGCCCCACCATTTACACCCTGAGCGCGAAGGCCGAAAAGTTTCAGACCTATCAGCAGACCCTGGACTTTACCGATGCCCGGGTCACCTTCCACACTTTCAATATCGTTCTCTCTCCCCTCGACAAACCGGCGGTCAACCCCGCGACCCTACCCTCCCTGACCGATCAGGCTGCTCCCAAGAGTGCCCGCAAGGAGCTTGAGAAGGGAAGTCGGGCCTGGCGGGAAAAAAAGCCGACAGAGGCGCGGAAACACCTGCAACAGGCCATCGAAGAGTATCCTTGCTACGCGCGGGCACACACCGCCCTCGCGGAAGTCGATCTTGCCGCGCACGATACGGCGAGCGCCGAGGCCGGCTATAAGCGCGCCATACATTGCGACGGCACTTACTCAGACGCCTTTTACCAATTGGCGCAACTTTACATGCAGGAACGGAAGCCTGCGGCGAGCGAGGCGATTCTGCGCGAGGCGTTGCGCCTCTCTCCCAACGCCTGGCTTTTCCACTATCAACTGGGAAACGCTCAATTGGTGTTAGGAAAATCGCGCGAGGCCTCGCAGGATTTCCTTACTGCGCAGTCACTCCACCCCGACATGCCGGCGGAGTTTCATATCAAGCTTGCCAACTCCTACCTGAAGATGGCCGAGTATTCGAAGGCCCTCACGGAAATTGACACCTATCTTCGGCTAAGCCCGCAGGGGCCATACGCCGCCAGTGCGAAGAAGGTTGCTGAGAAGCTGCGGAGCGGAGGCGTAAACGACGCGGTGTCCCAAACGGAAACGCCTTCTACGGCCAAGCCATGAGCGGAAACGGGACACAGGATTGTTTCGCAAGGCCTTATGTCGGCGGGACTGAAGAGTCTGTGTGAAAAACTCGACTAGTCTGTCATTCCGAGGAGCTGAAGGCGACGAGGAATCTCGCACTGCCTTGAAAATATTCAGAGCGAGATTCCTCGCTTCGCTCGGAATGACAGCCTGAGCGAGGTTGTCGCACGGACTCTGAAGCCCCGCCGTTCCCTGCTGCTGGTGAGAAATCCGGGTGAGACTTGCGCTGCCCTCGTCAACCGGCACTCGACAGGCCCCTTTCATGGCACAGCACGCTTCGAGGAGAGGAAAAACTCGATGGCTGACGAGAAGAGCACATCCTGGACGCGCAGGCAGATCATTCAAGGAGCGGCAGTCTCCGCGGCACAGGCACTCTTGCCGGTGGCCAAGGCCGGTCGATTATCGGCGCAGGCACAGGCAGAAACGCCTGCGCCGCGGGAGCAAGCCTCGGAGCCGAAGTTTGTTTCCGCGCAGCCGGTTTGGCCTAAGGGGCTCGAGCGCGAGAAGAATCTATTTGTAGGCTTTCGCGCATCTTTTGAGCCTTCAGACCAGCAACCCGTCGTACTTCGCGTGACCGGTTCTACCGTCTATCGGATATTCGTGAACGGAGCATTTCGCGGTTACGGACCCGCCCGCGGGCCGCATGACTACTACAGAGTGGATGAGTGGGACCTCACACGAGGCTTGCGTTCGGGACGAAACCTGGTGGCACTGGAAGTTGCCGGTTACAATGTGAACAGCTATTACCTCCTTGACCAACCCTCGTTCCTCCAGGCGGAAGTGTCGGCGGGAGCCGATGTGCTTGCGTCCACAGCAGGAAAGGGAAGCCAATTCGAAGCCGCCCTTCTCCGTGAGCGCGTGCAGAAGGTCCAGCGCTACAGCTTTCAGCGACCCTTCTCAGAAGTCTATCGGCTCCGGGTTGGACACGACCGATGGCGGAGCGACGCGTCGTCGACTCTTCAACCGCAGGAGTGCTCGGTATCTCCTCCCAAGCAGCTTCTCCCACGCCGCGTTCCTTATCCGGATTTCGCTCGGAGACGCCCTGTCAAACAGGTGTCTCGCGGCAATGTTCGGACGGGCTTGCCGGTGGAAAAGCCGTGGAAAGATCGGTCCCTCACGGGCATTGGCGACAAGCTGGGCGGATTTCCGGAAAGCGAGCTCGAGGTGATCCCTTCCCTCGAACTCCAGCGCGCGGCCGCCGTGTCACCCGAGATTCTCAACCGCCCTTACGTCGCAGAGGAACGGATCGGCGTTGGGCCCTACGCTCAACATATCGTGGACTTCGGCGCCGACGTCACGGGTTTTGTCGGAGCGAACGTGAATTGTTCCAAGCCGGCGCGGCTCTTCCTGGTCTTCGATGAACTCTTGAGCGACGGCGACGTGGACTTTAAACGGCTTTCCTGCGTCAACATCGTGAGCTACGAACTGCCTGAGGGTAGCTTCGCCCTGGAGGCGTTCGAACCTTACACGCTTCGTTTTCTGAAGCTGTTAGTCCTCGAGGGCGAATGCGAGTTCGATGATATTTATGTGCGCGAATACGCCAACCCGACGGTCCGCCAGGCGCACTTTCAGGCCAGCGATGAGAGGCTCAACGAGCTCTTTGCCGCAGGGCGCGAAACCTATCGGCAGAATGCCGTGGACGTCTTCACCGACTGCCCTTCCCGGGAAAGAGCCGGCTGGCTCTGCGACAGCTTTTTCACCTCGCGCGCTGCGATAGACCTCAGTGGCTCCACCACGATGGAAAGGAACTTTTTTGAAAACTTCCAACTGCCTCCGCACTTCGCATTTATCCCTGACGGCATGTTGCCGATGTGCTATCCCGCCGATCACAACGACGGCAACTTTATTCCGAACTGGTCGCTCTGGTTCGTTCTTCAACTCGAGGAGTATCTCACCCGCAGCGGCGACCGGCACATCGTCGAGGCGCTGCACCCTAAGCTCACGCGCCTGTTCGATTACTTCCAGCGCTTCGAGAACCAGGACGGATTGCTCGAGAAACTCGACGGTTGGGTCTTCGTCGAATGGTCCAAAGCTAATGACTATGTGCAGGATGTGAATTATCCCTCCAACATGCTATATGCTGCCGCGCTCGACGCTGCGGCGCGCATGTATCACTCGCAGCACTGGGCGGAAAAAGCCGCGGGGGTGCGCGAGACGGTACGGCGCCAGTCGTTCGACGGCCACTTCTTTGTAGACAACGCCGTTCGCCAAAACGGCAAGCTCGCAGTGACCCGCAACCGCAGCGAAGTCTGCCAATACTTTGCGTTCTTTACGGGTGCGGTTTCGCCGGAAAGCCATCCAGAGCTGTGGCGAACTCTAAAGGAACAATTCGGCCCGCGGCGCCAGGAGACCAAGGCTTTTCCCGAGGTCGCGCCCGCCAACGCCTTTGTCGGAAACGTGCTTCGTCTTGAACTCCTCTCGAGACAAGGTCTCAGCCGCCAGATGCTCGACGAATCCGTGTCTTACTATCTTTACATGACGGAGCGCACGGGCACGCTTTGGGAAGACATAAGCCCGACCGCGAGCTGCAACCACGGGTTCGCCTCGCACATCGTGCACATGCTCTTTCGCAACGTGCTCGGTCTCTGGGCGGTCGACTCGGTCAACAAGCGCGTGCACGTCCGGCTTGCCGACGTTCCGTTAACGTCATGCTCGGGGGGAGTTCCAACGATTCACGGGATGGTCGAATTGAGCTGGAAGACGCAACGCGACACCATCACGTATCAGGTCAGCATGCCGGAGGGATTCGAGGTGCAGCTCGAGAACTTGTCGGGAAAGAAGTTAACCCTCAGTCGCCATCGATGACCAACCAGAAACCATGCGCCCTCTCCAAGGGGAGAGGGTGGCCCGCGACGGCGCTCTTACCAGCCGGCGCGGGCGGGTGAGGGGTTGGTCCGGGAGCGGAGAGGAGCGCAGAATGGACCGCAGATCGTTTCTGCAAATCACCACCGCAGCCGCCTCGAGTGTCCCCGCGTGTCGAGGCCGGGCAAGCCAACCCGCCAATCCTCTTCCCAAGTCACGAATGAAGCTCGGCACTCAGTTCGGTTCCGGACCATCGGATGAGACACTCCGGGTTCTGGCGGCACTGGGAGTTAATCACATCTGCAGCGGGCTCCCTTCTCGAAGTCTAGACGAGCATTGGAGTGTCGAGGGACTGACGAAGCTGAGGGAACGGGTCGAGTCTTTCGGTCTCGAACTGCTGATGGTCCCGTTACCACTGAGCTCGAGTCCGAGCGAGCGAGCGGAGAATCCGGCGATCATGTTAGGGAAATCCCCCGACCGTGATCGAGAGATCGACCAAATCTGCGAAATGATCCGGAACGTCGCCCAAGCGGGGATTCCGTGTGTAAAATACAACCTGACCATACTTGGCGTGCCGCGGACCGCCCCCACCGCAGGGCGCGGCGGGGCGCTCTACAGCACATTCAACTACGACATCGCCAAACAAGGAGCCGCGCTTACCGAGGCAGGTCCGGTGACTGCGGATATGATGTGGGAGCGAATCACCTACTTCCTGGACCGTGTGGTACCGGTGGCGGAGGAGTACAAGGTCAAGATGGCCTGTCACCCGCATGATCCTGGCATGCCCCAGGAGGCGGGCTTCCGCGGCGTTCACCGCGTTTTGGGCAGCGTCGACGGCCTGAAGCGGTTCGTCGATATTCATCCCAGCCCTTTTCACGGTCTCAACTTTTGCCAGGGGACCGTGAGCGAAATGTTGGACCGCCCTGGGGAAGAGATTTTCGAAGTTATCCGCTACTTCGGCGAGAAAGGGAAAATCTTCAATGTTCATTTCCGCAATATTCATGGGCACTTCTTGGACTTTCAAGAGACCTTCCCGGATAATGGCGACGTCAACATGGTGAAGGCAATGCGAATCTATAAGCAACTCGGCTACGACGGCATGATGATGCCGGATCACGCCCCGCATATCGAAGGTGATACGGACCAGAAGCAGGCTTTCGCTTTCGAATACGGCTATATTCGGGCTCTCCTCCAAGTCGTGGAAAACGAAGCTTAAGGAAAGGGCATCGCATGGAAGCACGGTGGGCGGACTGGGCCGTTCGATTGAACGCCATCGCACAAAACGGCCTTCTGTATGCGCAAAACCCCTTCGACCGGGAGCGTTATAATTCCCTGCGGAAGATCGCAGTGGAGATCATGGAGGCACACACGGGGGTGGAGGCAACAGCAATTCGAGATTTCTTCGAGCGCGAACAAGGCTACGCCACACCCAAAGTGGATGTGCGGGGAGCGGTCTTTCGCGAGGGGGCGCTGCTTTTCGTGAAGGAGAATGAAGACGGCCTCTGGAGCCTGCCCGGCGGATGGGCGGATGTCGGGGAGTCTCCCAGCGAGGCCGTGGTGCGTGAGGTGTTCGAGGAAGCGGGCTATACAACCCGTGCCGCCAAACTGCTGGCCGTGTATGATCGGAATAAACACGCCCACCCTGCAATGGCGAATCACGCTTACAAACTCTTCATCCGGTGCGAACTCTTGACCCCAGAGCCCGCCGGGAAACCGGAGGCGGAAGCAAGATTTTTCGAAGCGGATGCAATACCGGTACTTTCAACGATGCGCGTGACGGCCGAGCAGATTGCGCGGCTCTTCGAACACTATTATCACCCGGACTGGCCAGCGGACCTTGATTAGCTAATAGCAGCAGCGGGGGCATGCGGTGAAAATCGTCTACTCGGATCGGTATGACTTGAACCTGGGGAACCACGTTTTCCCATCCGTTAAGTATCGCCTGACTAAAGAAGCACTGTTGCGCGACCGGATCGTCGAGCCGGGCGACTTCGTCGAGCCCCCTCCGGCCTCGGACGACGACATCGCATTGGTTCATCACCGGGAATATTTGCGCAAGCTCCAGACGGGTAAACTCTCCTACCTCGAGGTGATGCGCCTTGAGATCCCCTATTCTCCCGAGTTGATCCGCGCCGTCTGGCTTTGCGCGGGTGGATCAATATTGGCGGGACGCCTGGCACTCGAAGAGGGAGTAGCCGTCAATCTGGGCGGCGGCTTTCACCACGCCTACCCTGACCATGGTGAAGGCTTCTGCGTGTTGAATGATTTTGCTATCGCGATTCGCCGCTTGCAAAAGGATGGATGCATCGAGCGCGCCATGACGGTTGATTGCGACGTGCACCAGGGCAACGGCACGGCGGCGATTTTTGGCGGCGATCATTCGGTCTTCACGATGTCAATCCATCAGGAGAATAATTATCCCTACCCCAAGCCGCCCAGTTCGCTCGATATCAATCTGGCCGACGGCGTTGAGGATGAAGAGTATCTGCGCGAGCTTACCCAGGGATTGGATCGGTCTCTCGCCGAATTCACCCCCGACCTGATCTTCTACGTCGCCGGCGCCGACCCTTACCGTAACGATCAGTTGGGCGGCTTGAAGCTCTCGCTCGAAGGCCTCGAAAAACGCGACCGGTTGGTTTTCGAGAAGGCGAGGGCCAAGTCCATTCCCGTCGCAGTCACGCTGGCGGGCGGCTACGCGCGCCGCATCGAGGACACAATTCAAATCCACTCCAACACCATCCGCCTGGCGAAGGAATTTGCGAGGCAATGACGAGAACCAGTGTTGGATAAGGGGGCTGGAATCGCAACCGACGGCCTTCCGACTGCCAATCTCCGCCCGCAATTCCATCCCAACCCGGCGCCAGACCCTGCACTATCGCCCCTGCGCACTTGCCGCGGATCGTTGCCACACCCACTCAGGGATGTTAGGATTGGGTATCCCTCATGAAGACACGCCGAGACGCTGGCGAGGGATGTATTGTGCATTGACTCTGTCGACGGTTGTGTCACTGCAAGGTTCGGTCAAGAGGCGGCGGGGAGTCGATTTCCTGATCGACCTCCGCCAGGATCGGGTGGGGATTTCCTTCTACTGTTTCGAGACCCACGCGACTTCAGAAGCCCGCAACGATCCCATATGAGGCTGAGGTAGAAAATGAGGCGATGGATCTGCATCACAGTGGCTCTATGCTTGAGCCCGTTGGCCGCATATGGCAAGGATTCCTCTCCGCCGCCCCTTGAGAAGCCGCCCTCCGTCATTCTGATTTCCATCGACACGCTTCGCGCCGATCACTTGAGTAGCTATGGCTACACCGCCGTCGCAACGCATAACATCGACGCGCTGGCCAAAGGAGGCACGTTATTCTCTGAGGTTGGTTCTCAAGTCCCCCTGACCTTCCCTTCACACGTGTCTTTATTCACCTCCACCTATCCGTTCTTTAATGGGAACGAGGACAACGGCGAAACTTTGTCGCTCAACGCCATCCCCCTGGCCGCCCTCCTGAAGTCCCACGGCTACCGCACCGCTGCGGTGGTTGGTGGATTCCCCATGGACCGTCTCTTCGGACTGAACCGTGGTTTCGACATGTACGACAGCCGTTTCAATCAGCCCAGTAATGGCGAAGCCCCGAGCGGTGAAATCAAACGTTTGGGCGCGGACGTGGTTGCGATCGCCAACCGGTGGCTGAGCGGGAATTCCAACTCAATCTTCTTCCTCTTCATCCATTTTTATGACCTCCACACGCCCTACAATCTGCCGAAGAGCTACAGCGCACGCTTCGGCACGGGATACGATGGCGAGCTTCGCTACGTGGACGAGCAGGTAGGTGCGTTCTTAGATTTCCTGCGCCAACGGAATCTCTTCGAAAACAGTCTCGTCGTCCTCCTGGCCGACCATGGCGAGAGCTTGGAAGATCACGGGGAGGATACACACGGATACTTCGTCTATCAGAGCACCATTCGGGTGCCGCTGATCGTGCATTGGCCCGCGGGAAGTGCCGGCTTTCCTGCAAAGATCGATGAACCGGTTCGCCTTATCGACGTGGCGCCGACCATCCTGGAGTTCGCCGGTCTCCCAGTGCCGCCGGAATTTCAAGGGCGCAGCCTGATGGAATTGCTGCGTCCCGGCGGTTCGAAAACCCCGCGAGACGTTTACAGCGAAACCCTCTACCCGCACATGCATTTCGGATGCAGCGCCTTGCAGGCATTGCGCAGTGGACGATTCAAGTACATCAACGCACCGAAGCCCGAACTCTATGATCTGGTTGCGGATCCGGGCGAGACGCGGAATATCTATTCGCAGCGCACCGCCATAGCGCTGGCCGAAAAGGAAAAATTGACATCGCTTCGCGCGCGGCTGCGACGCCAAAATGCGTTCCCGCAAAGGATGCTCGATCCGGGTATCCTGGCTCGTTTGCGGTCCCTGGGGTACGTGGCGGGAAGTGCCGACGACTCGAAGTCTGCCGAAGCCGGCGCCGATCCGAAAGATCGTATTAAGGACTTTAGGGAATATGTACGCGCCCTCAGCCTCGACGACGAGGGCCGCGTGGACGAAGCCAATCCTGTCCTCGAACGGCTGCTCGCCCATCATCCGGACCTCGTCGAGGTGCGCGGGAGTTTAGCGTGGAACGAGCAGCAAGCGGGGCGCTACGATCAGGCCGCGCGTGATTACCAACAGGTGATCAAAATGGACCCGGGGGACCTGAAAGCGCATTACAACTTCGGCGTAACCCTTTTTCGATCGGGGAAACTGGACGAAGCCACGCGGGAGTTCCAGGCGGCTCTCGCCATCTCGCCCTTTTTTGTGCTCGCGGATGATGAACTGGGCAGCATTGCACTCCAAAAGAAGGACTACAACCAAGCCCGCGCGCGCTTCGAGCACGTTTTGGCCCTCAACCCCTACGACTACGACGCGCATTACAATTTGGGAACATTGAGTGCGTTTCAGGAGCAATGGGAAGCCGGCGAGCGGCACCTTCGGGCAGCTATGAGCGTCGACCCCTCGAATCCCGAAGCGCATGACGCCCTGGGGGAACTCTACCTGAAGAAGGGTGATCTCGACAAGGCGAACACTGAATTCCTGCAATCCCTTCGGCTAGAACCGAAGTCCGCTGCCGCGCATTATGACCTGGGCCTGGTACTCCAAAAGCAAAACAAACCCAACGACGCCGCCAAAGAGTTTCGTCAGGCGCTAGCGATTGATCCAGAATATACTGCGGCGCGCGACGCTCTAAGCCATCTCGCGCCGGCGCGGAACTGATCTGCGACTCGCGAACTCTCCTTCGGTGGCTGCTCGCCTGGAAAGGCCTGAGACGGGCAATTTGAAGTGTTGCCCTGGACCTCGAATTCTCCGCACGATCCGCTCAAGGCTCCGGAAGCAGCGCGCCCAGCTTCCGCCAGTTCGTCAGCACCACGTGGTTTTCCTCGAGAGCCTGGCGGAATTCGGGGCCGGTCATCACGTTGAAGTCTCGCTGACGCCAGGCGCTGCCATAGTCCGGATGATCGACGGTGACAGCCTGCATTTCGGCGTCGTCGTGTGCAAGGTGCACGATGAGCTCCGACACCCCCGGCGGCAGCGTCTTCAGGATATGCGTGTAATAGTTCAGCCAGTCTTCCGCCTTGATGGGCGGAGCAGCCATAAAGACGCGGTCGAGGATCACATCCGTGGGTTTGAGTGCTGAGTACATGTCAGGAGGCACGCCAGGAATCTTCAACATCAGAAAGGGCAGATGATACCCATGTGCCACGTTGATGAGGACCGCCATCAACGCAGGCGTGGCGAAGAGCGTCCCCATGTGTGAATCGAGATGGGTAGGACGGATTCCCATTTTCAGCGCCGTTTCGATCTGCGTCCGGACCTCTCGCTCCGCCTCTTCCGGCTTCATGTGCCGGACGGCTTCACCGGCGTCGGAATAAAGATAGCCGTGCGGATCGAGGAGCGACGATACCTGGTCTCGCGGCGTAATAGGTCCCCACCGGTAGGTCTTCCATTCACTCGTCAGGGTCAGGTGCAGGCCGAGGTCGGCCTCCGGATGGGCCTTCGCGTAATCCGCCACTTCCGTGAGCCAGGGACAGGGAACCATGATGCTGGCGGACGTCACCGCGCCCCGGTCCAGGGCTTCGAAGCTCGCCATGTCCTGCGAGTGCGCAACCGCCAGATCGTCGGCGTGGATGATCAGCAGCTTGGCATCAGAGGAGTGACCGAGCCGCTGAACAAGAGCCTGATTCTGGGCGGCTGTCGGCAGAGCGGCGGCGGCGAGCAGATAGGCTGTAAAAAGACTATGTTTGTGCATGAGGAACCTCCGGTCTTTCAGAGAAACTGAGGCATTATATCAGTGCGGGGCGGCGGCGCAGAATAGCCCACGGAGTGACGATGAGGGAAGGCATTGGAGACCTGTCCTCCTGAGCGAAGCGAAGGATCTCTGCAGTTGGTTTGAGATTAATCCACCGACGAGCCACTGCAAAGATCCTTCGCTTCGCTCAGGATGACAGCCGATCGATCTTATTTCTGAATGTTCACGAGGAGGGAATTCATAGACCCTGTGCGGTAGCCTTCGAGGTCCAGGGTGACGAACTTGAAGCCGAGCTCTTTGAATATCTCGACAAACCTGCAGGCCATCGTAGAATCCAGCGCCCGTGGCATCTCCTCAGAAGCGATCTCGATGCGGACCAGTTCCTCATGATAGCGGACCCGGAACTGCCGGAAGCCGAGCGCGCGAAGGGCTTCTTCGCCCTTCTCCACAATCGCCAACCGTTCCGGCGTGACCTCAATGCCGTAAGCAATGCGCGAGGAAAGGCAAGCCGAGGCAGGGCGATTCCACACCGGCACATCGCCGCGGCGGGCAAGCTCACGGATGTCGGCTTTAGTGAGGCCCGCGTCCAGCAGCGGGGTCAGAACTTTGTGCTCGCGCGCGGCGCGCTGGCCGGGGCGCCAGTCGCCCTGGTCGTCCACGTTCACGCCGTAGGCCACGGCGGCAAAGCCGCGCTGGGCAACGAGCGCATCGAGTTTGTCAAAAAGCTCGTCCTTGCAGAAATAGCAGCGGTCGGAATTGTTGGCGCGATAGGCGGGGTTCGAGAGTTCGTCGGTGTTGATGAACTCATGCGGCAGCTTGAAGCGCGCCACCACGGCCTGCGCCTCTTGCCGGTCGCGTGCCGAGTAACTAGCGCTCAGCGCGGTCACCGCCAACATGCGGTCGCCCAGCGCCTGGTGCGCCGCGTAAGCGAGATATGCTGAATCCACGCCCCCTGAATAAGCCACCACCAGCGACGGCACCTGCCGCAGTTCCTCCAGCAATCTCCCTTCTTTCACTTCCGGTTCATTCATCCCTGCCACCCACCAGTACAGAATAACGCCAACTCAGTTGCAGGGGCAACCCTTGTGGTTGCCCGCAGGCGGCCACACGGGCCGCCCCTACGGAGCGATTTCGGCCACTATTGAATCAGTTTCGGCTGCGGGGACTCACTTTCGCCGTTTTCGGTGCTGATCAGGCAGACGGCGGCAACCTCGTCGCCCTCTTCGAGGTTAATCAACCTGACTCCTTGAGTGGAGCGGGCCGATTCGCGGATGGTGCCGGCATCGAGGCGAGTGATCTTGCCCTGCTGGCTGATGATCATAACCTCCGACTCTTCGGTCACGCTCAGCACCCCCACGACCTTGCCGTTTCGGTCCACGGTCTTGAGGTTGATGACGCCTTTGCCGGCGCGCGACTGGAGGCGGTATTCGGTGATGGGCGTGCGCTTGCCGTACCCTTTCCCGGTGACGGAGAGGATCAACTCCTTCTCGCCCACGATCTCCATGCCCACAATGTAGTCGCCCTTCTCGAGGTCCATAGCGTATACGCCATAGGCCTGCCTGCCCATGTCGCGCACGTCGCTCTCGGGGAAACGAATGGCCATGCCCTCATGCGTGGCGAGGAAAATGGTGTCCCTGCCGGAGGTCAAAGTAGCGCGGATCAGCGCATCGCCTTCCTCAACTTTCATGGCGATAATGCCGCGCGAACTGGGGCTGGAGAATTCCGCGAGGCGCGTCTTTTTGATCAGGCCCAGGCGCGTCACCAGCGTCACGTAACCCTCTTCTGCATACGTCGCGCCGTCGATCGTCACATCCTTAGGCTCGTCCGGCAATTCCCGGACTACGACGACCGCCGCCACTTTCTCGCCGGAGGCGAGGTTCACCAAGTTGACGACATTCTTGCCCTTGCCCGCGGCGCCCACGTCCGGAATCTCGTAGACCTTCAGCCAATACATCTTGCCGGTGTTGGTGAACACCAGGATATAGCTGTGGGTGGAGGCGATGAAGAGGTGCTCGACGAAATCCTCGTCGCGCGTCTTCATTCCCAGGCGTCCCTTGCCGCCACGGCCCTGCTGGCGATAGATGCTGAGCGGGGTGCGCTTCAAGTAGCCGGAATGCGAGACCGTGATCACCACGTCCTCAATCGCAATCAGGTCCTCGAGTTTGATTTCCGCCTGCTCCTCGATGATCTCGGTTCGCCGGATGTCGCCATATTCCTTCTGGATTTCCTTCAACTCGTTCACGATCACTTTCTTCAGCACTTTTTCGCTGGCCAGGATTTCCTGGTACTCGGCTATCTTCTTTTGCAGGTCGTCATATTCCTGCTGGATCTTGTCGCGCTCCATGGCCGTCAGGCGCTGCAACTGCAACTCGAGGATGGCCTGGGCCTGGCGCTCGGTGAATTCGAAACGGTCTATCAAACCTTGGCGCGCTTCGGCAGGCGTCTTCGAGGCGCGGATCAGCTTGATGATGGCATCGAGGTGCTGAAGCGCCTTAAGGAATCCCTCGAGGATGTGCGCGCGCTCCTGCGCCTTGCGGAGATCGTAAGCGGTGCGCCGCCGTACCACCGTCACGCGGTGATCGATGAAGAGTTGGAGGGCTTCGATGAGGGGCAGAGTGCGCGGCTGGCCATTGACGATGGCCAGCATGATCATGCCGAAGTTTTCCTGGAGTTGGGTGTGTTTGTAGAGGTTGTTCAGGACGACTTCCGGCACTTGTTCGCCCCGCTTTAATTCCACGACAATGCGCATCCCGTCGCGGTCGGACTCGTCGCGCACGTCGGAGATGCCGTCGATCTTCTTGTCCTGAACAAGCTGCGCAATGCGCTCGATGACTTTCGACTTGTTCACCTGGAAAGGTATTTCGGTAATGACGATTTGTTGCTTGTCTTTGGTGGGCCGCTCGATCGCCGCCTTGGCGCGCATCGTGAAGAGGCCGCGGCCCGTCTCGTAAGCGGATTTGATTCCGCTTTTTCCGTAGAGGTAAGCGCCGGTGGGGAAATCGGGGCCGGGGACGAGCGAGAGCACCTCATCGAGCGCGGCGTTGGGCTTGTTGATCAGGAGGATGGTGGCGTCGATGATTTCCGTGAGGTTATGCGGCGGGATCTTGGTCGCCATGCCTACCGCGATGCCGTCCGAGCCATTGATCAGCAGGTTCGGGACGCGCGTGGGAAGGACCAGAGGCTCTTCCGTGGACTCGTCAAAATTCGGGGTGAAGTCCACGGTCTCCTTTTCGATGTCCGCCAGCATTTCTTCCGCAATGCGCGCCAGGCGGCATTCGGTGTACCGGTAAGCCGCCGGTGGATCGCCGTCTACGGAACCGAAGTTGCCCTGCCCGTCGATTAGCAGGTAGCGCATGTTAAAGTCTTGCGCCATGCGCACCAGGGTGTCATAAACCGCCGCGTCGCCGTGAGGGTGGTATTTCTTTATGACCTCGCCGACCACGCCGGCACACTTGATGTAGCGCTTGTCGGAGGTGATGCCCTCCTTGTACATGGCGTAAAGAATGCGCCGGTGCACCGGCTTCAGCCCGTCGCGCACGTCAGGAAGCGCCCGGCCAATGATCACGCTCATCGCATAGTCAAGATACGACCTGCGCATCTCGTCTTCGATGTTGACCGGGATCTCCCGCGACGGCTTGAAAAGTTCTTGGTCACCCATGAATACGTTCCTCGAAAACGTTTATCGCTTACGTTTGCGCCCGAATTCTTCTGGTGGCGGCGAAAACAAAGTCCCGCCGTCCCTGGGATAACGTGGCGTGCGGATCTTCCTTAGCCAGGCATGGACGTCCTTCATATCCTCGCGGTCAGCCCACACGCCGACGGCGGGGTGGTCCTCAACCCGGATGGTCTTGTTTCGCTTTGTGCCCTTACTCTCGATCAACTCAAGTTGTGAAATCGGCCTCATTGGGGCTACAGTACGTTCAATCATCGAACGCTCAAACCTCTATTGTAGCTGATTTTGTGATTGAGCGGGGCGCGCCTATCGACGGGAAACGACCCCTCACCCGTCTCACTCCGGCTGATGAGAACGCCGGAGTGAGACACCCTCTCTCCACGGGAGAGGGCTATTGATTCAATATGTACGCCAGATTCGCAACGCTAGATGTCCAGGTTCTTCACATCCAGCGCATTTTCTTCGATGAACTGGCGGCGGGGTTCGACGACGTCACCCATCAGGACGGTAAAGATGGAATCGGCTTCGACCTGGTCCTCGACTTTCACTTGCAGGAGAATGCGCTGCTCGGCGTCCATGGTGGTCTGCCAGAGCTGGTCGGGGTTCATTTCGCCCAGGCCCTTGAAGCGCTGCACGGTGAAGGCTTTCTTTCCCATGGCCATGACGTGTTCGAGGAGTTGCCGGCGATCTTCGATAGTTAACTGGGTGCCGTTCGTGGACATGATGAAGGGGGGCTTATCGTATTCGCGGACACGGCGGTGCAGGTCAAGGAGGCGCTTGTAATCGGCACTCGAGACGAGGTCCCAGTCGATGGTCCGCTCGCCCAGGGTTTCGCTGGAAAACGTCAAGGTGTAGAGGTTGTGTTCCTCATCGAGTTGCATGTGGGAGGTGAATCCTTCCGCTTTGAGTTCCCTCGCGACCAACTCGAGTTTATCCTTGTTCTCGAGCTCCATCTTCTTGCCCAATTCGGCTTTCAGCAAGGCGTTAACCGGGCGGTCATCACCAATCCTCTTCTCGAGCTTGTCGAATAGCTCGACGTACTCGGCAAGCGCCATCAAGAAGTTTGTTAGATCGCCGCCCTCGAGTTTTGTCTTCTTACCGTCACCGACCTCGACGGTGTGATCTTCCGTGGCCCGGCGCATGATTTCTCGCCGAAACTCTTTCTCATCCCGGATGTAACGCAGCGACTTTCCCTTCTTAATCAAGTAGAGTGGCGGCTGAGCGATATAGACGTGGCCGCGCTCGACGAGTTCCGGCATCTGGCGGTAAAAGAAGGTAAGCAGCAAGGTGCGAATGTGTGATCCGTCCACATCGGCATCGGTCATGATGATGATTTTCGAGTAGCGCAACCTGGTGAGGTCGAAGTCGTCTTTGCCGATTCCGGTGCCAAGCGCCGTGATGAGGGCGCGGATCTCTTCATGGCCCAGCATCTTGTCGAAGCGCGCCTTTTCGACGTTCAGGATTTTGCCTCTCAATGGCAGGATGGCCTGATAGCGGCGGTCGCGCCCTTGCTTGGCTGAGCCGCCAGCCGAGTCACCCTCAACCAGGAAGAGTTCACAGCGTTCGGGGTCCCGCTCCTGGCAATCGGCGAGCTTGCCGGGCAGCCCGCCGGAATCGAGCGCGCCCTTGCGCCGCGTTAACTCTCGCGCCTTGCGGGCAGCCTCGCGGGCGCGCGAAGCGTCGATGGCTTTGGCGCAAACCTTCTTGCCCACCGCGGGGTTTTTCTCAAAGGCCTCCATCAGCTTCTCGTAAACGAAGCTAGCCACGGTGCTCTGGATGTCGCTATTGAGCTTACCTTTGGTCTGACCTTCGAACTGGGGTTGGGGAAGCTTGACGCTGATCACGGCCACAAGCCCTTCGCGCACGTCTTCGCCCTGGAGGTTTTCCTTGACTTCCTTGAAAAGGCCTTGGTTCTGGCCATACTGATTGATGGCGCGAGTAAGCGCGGAGCGAAAACCTGAAAGGTGTGTACCGCCATCTACAGTGTTGATGTTGTTGGCGAAGGAAAACACCGCTTCCGCATAGCCGTCGTTATACTGGAGGGCAAACTCCATATGCACATCATCGCGGTCCGTTTCCGCATAAATAGGAGTTGCGTGGAGTACTTCTTTATTCTTGTTGAGGTGCTTTACGAATTCCGCAATCCCGCCGTTGTAATGGAATTCCGCCTGCTTGTTGCTGCGTTCGTCCTTCAATCGAATCGTCAGGCCCTTATTCAGGAAAGAGAGTTCACGCAGGCGCTGAGCCAAGGTATCGTAGTTGAAATCGATGGAATCCATGATCTTGGCGTCAGCTAGGAATGTAATCTTAGTGCCACGGCGTTCGGTCTTGCCCGCCCGCTTCAGCGCTTGGACGGGCTTTCCGTGCTCGTAGGACTGTTCCCAGGTGTAACCGTCACGCCATATTTCCAAATCCAGGCGCTCGGAGAGGGCATTGACGACCGAAACCCCTACGCCGTGCAGCCCGCCGGAAACCTTATAGCTGTTGGTGTCAAACTTCCCGCCCGCGTGCAGAACAGTCATCACCACTTCCGCCGCGGAGCGTCCTTCTTCCTTGTGCAAATCCACCGGAATGCCGCGGCCGTTGTCGACCACGGTCACGGAATTATCACTATGCACGGCCACGTCAATGCGATCGCAATAGCCGGCGAGCGCCTCATCGACGGAATTATCCACCACTTCCCATACGAGGTGGTGCAGTCCCATGGCGCCCGTCGATCCGATGTACATCGCCGGCCTTTTGCGCACGGCCTCCAAGTCGCCTAGCACTTTGATGCTGTCGGCATCGTAGGCCTGGGCTCCATTAGGCTCTCCAGGTTTTTGCTTGCTCACGTGTTCCATCAACCTCCCGTTCTATTTCCTTCCACAAAAAAAGCCGGCAGAGAAAGCGTCTCCCCGCCGGCTCCACTTCACTGTCCCATGATGGGTGACAACCACTCGACAGAATTAGCGACCCTCTCTGTTTCGATCACTTCCAGTACGAGGTCCCTCGCATTGCACTTCAGAATTTTCACCCAAGCCTGTCATTCCGAGCGCAGCGAGGAATCTGGCCCTGATACTCGATTTCATGGGCCATACGAACAGGGCGAGATTCCTCGCTGCGCTCGGAATGACAGGCTTCGCCGTTAAGAGGCGCCTAAATCCGCATCGGCATCACCACGTAGCGATACCGGTACGCCCCGCCCTCGACTGGCCTGAACTGGCCGGCGCTCTGCTCGTCCTTCAGCTCCAGAGAGATCTTCCCGGCGCCTTCCACCACATTGAAGAAGTCCAGCAAGTACTGGTAGTTGAAGCCAATCTGCATGGCCTCATCCTGGTAGGCGGTGTCGAGCACCTCGCGGGCTTCGCCATATTCCCCGCTCGAGGAGGATATTTCCAACTGTCCGTTCTCCACGTGTATCCGCACAGCCCTCGTGCGCTCGTCAGCAAGCAAGGCAACACGACGGACCGCCGCCGAGATGCTTTCCTTCTCAAGTTGCAGGACGCGGCTGTTTTCGCGAGGAAGGACCGCCTCATAGTTCGGAAACTGCCCCGTCAGCATGCGGCAAATCAGGACTCGTTGGCCCAGTGAAAAGAACAGATGGCCCTCGTCCTTTGATATGCTGACCGGTAACTCGCCTTCCCCTTCCGACAACAACCGCACCAGTTCGCCCATCGCCTTTTTGGCGATGAGCAGTTTCAACTCGTTCTTGAGCCCCGCGACTTCGATGTCGCGCTCAATCAAGGCAAGCCGGTGCCCATCCGTTGCCACCATGGCCACGCTGCCAGGCCTGAGCAGCAGCAGAGCACCATTTAAAGTGTAACGAGACTCCTCATTTGAGATGGCGAACACTGTCTTCTGGATAGCAGTCGCGAGCACATTCGCAGGGAGCGCAGCCAAAGCCGGCGGGACAACCGGCAGCATCGGGAAATTGTCCTTTGCCATTCCCACTAACTTAAATGACGAGCGTTCACACGTGACCTGGACCCAGTGGTTTTCCAACGCTTTGAAATGAACCTCAGCTTCAGGAAGAGAGCGCACGATCTCAATAAGACGCTTGGCAGGAATGGTCCCGGAGCCCGGGGTCTTCACTTTCACAGGACAGTTGCAACACACTCCAAGGTCGAGATCGGTGGCGCTAATCCTGAGATTTTCCCCTTCGACCTCCATCAGCAGGTTGGAGAGAATTGGAATGGTCGTCTTCTTCTCAACCACTCCCTGAGTGAGAGCCAGTTCTTTTAAGACCCGTGACTTTTCAATAGAGAAATCCATTTCATTAGTATCCTATCAGGAAGTGTTCTTAGTAGTAGGAACTGTGTAAGTGTGGAAAAGTGTGCAAGCCTCTGGCAGGAATCCTGTTACAGATACTCGCCCTGTGAATCGAATATTCCTGGCTGTGAATTTTGCTGCGCTGCTGGGCGGCCTGGAGAAATTCACAAGTTTTCTCATCATGAACATCCTTTGAGAGCCGCTAAGTTCAACTGAGACTATCGCGAAGCTTGTTGAGAAGCCTGTTCAAATCTCTGTCCGACTGGCGCAATTCCGAGATCTTATTAATAGAGTGTAACACAGTTGTGTGATGTTTCCCGCCGAATTCCCTGCCGATTTGCGGCAATGATGCAGTGGTGAGTTCCTTGGCAAGATACATGGCCACCTGTCGAGGGTAAGCCACGGGCCGGCTGTTGTTCTTCGACCGCAATTGAGGGAGTGACATACCGAACTCCTGGCACACGGCGCGCTGGATGATTTCGATGGAGACGCGGCGTTCGCCCAGGTCCACAAGGTTTTTCAGTACCTGCTGCGCCATTGATAGGGAAATCTCCGCCCCGGTGAGTGAGGAATAAGCTACCAATCGCGTCAGCGCCCCTTCCAGGTCGCGGATGCTGGACCTTATCTTGCGCGCTACAAAATCGCTGACCTCTTCGGGCAAAGTAACACCGGAGGCTTCGCATTTCTTGTCGAGAATCGCCCGCTTGGTTTCAAGATCCGGCGGTTGCAAATCGGCGAGCAGGCCCCAGGCAAAGCGGGAGCGCACCCTCTCTTCCAAGCCAGGGATGTCTTTCGGCGGGCAGTCGGAAGATATCACAATCTGTTTCTGAGCTTCATAGAGGGCGTTGAACGTATGGAAGAATTCTTCCATGGTTCGTTCCTTGCCGGCAATGAACTCGATGTCGTCCATGAGCAGCACATCGATATTTCTGTACTTTTCCCGGAAGGAGTACATGCGGTCGTTCCGGAGGGAGTTGATAACATCGTTCGTGAAGGCCTCCGAGGACACGTAGGCCAGCCGCATTTCCTTCCAGTTATGTTTGATGGTGTGGCCAACCGCCTGCATGAGATGCGTTTTGCCTAAACCAACTCCGCCGTAAAGGAAGAGTGGGTTGTAGGCTTTAGCCGGCTGCTGCGCAACGGCGTGGGCCGCAGCGTGAGCAAATTGGTTGCACGAGCCCACCACGAAGGTATCAAAAGTGTACTTGAGATTAAGCAGGTGGTCGACGGAATCGAAGTCCAGTTTGCTTTGCAGGGGTTTCGCGGCGTCGCTGCCCGCACCCTTCTTCTCTGCGTTTTCACCGAGGATATAGCGGATCTCCGTGATCCCCAAGTTGAGATGCTGCAGGGCTTCGGCGACAAGTGAGGCGTAGTTGTCCTGAATCCACTCCTGGAACTCGCGGTTCGGAACGCAGACGACAATAGCTTCCTTATCCACATGGCTGAACCGGGTAGGCCTCAACCAAGTCTGGTAGCTCTGCGTGTTGACCTTTGTCTTAAGATAATTCAGGACTTGGAGCCAGGCATTCATGATGGTTGCGTTACAGGATGGCAGCAAGCCTTGCGCGGCAGATAAGCGTTGCGGGATATGCGACAAACAGGTTCCCAACCAACCCGTCGAGCCAACTCGCAATGGAAGCCGTCACCAGGCGTCCTCAGGCGATGAGTCTTGACCCTGCTATCTCCCCCATTTTTTGAATCGGAGCATACCTAAGACGGCGCGCGCTTAGCGGATACCACTCAACTCACTCTCTTAGTGTAGCACGAATGAGTCTCTGCGCCAATCGCTCTTCCGCACTGTCAGCGATTCCGCATCCGAGGTTGGAGGTGCGCGAAATAGTTAGTCTGGGCGCACCGGAGGCGGTCGGGCAGATTCGCATAGGCTTTGTGGGCGGGGGCAGGGCGGGAAAATACCCGCGGT
>JBELAJ010000080.1:0-20414 GCA_049508935.1 Terriglobia bacterium
GCCAATTGGTGCTGCCCGCAGTTGCCTCGACCGGCTCTCCAACCGCCTCACCAAGATCGCCGCCGAAGCGCGCAAACTCCGCACATCCTGAGAACGGGCAGAGATTGGCCGGTTATGTCGCCTAGCGTTCACCTATTTCTTGCGAGGAAAGCCCAACCCACCGCGAAAGCCGGATCTGGAACGAAAAGCGCCCTTCCACACCCGAATCTCACCGGCTGCAACCTGCAGTGAGACGAGCAAATAGATTCTTCCCTGAAAGACCGAGGAGTACGTTCTATGTGTGCGAAACCCCCGCCAAAGCGGACCCCGCATGACTAACTCCACAGGGACGAACCGAGGGGCACCGGCAAATTCCCTGCACACAGGAACAACATTCCATTCGCTCGCGGCTGACATCCATCACCCCTGTCGGCAAAGTTATTTTCCACAGTTTTGTTCATAACCCTGTGGAAAAGGGGCTCAATGTTACTGGAAGGTTAAGTATTGAAAGAGCCATCACCTCTTTGCCCTGACCTGGTGCATTTCCAAACCTGCTCGGGCAAACTCCGACAATTCTAACGTCACTTGTTATGTAGGCGGTATCATCACTGCGGTTCGTCGTTAAAATCTCTTCAAACCTTGTTGACCAAGCGTACGGTGATGGTTACGAGCCGAGTTGCAGTTTCCCAAAGAATGGGCGGAGCTACAAGGGCCCAGTGCCGGCGCCTTCTCCTCACCCTGCTTGGTTACCGGAATCCGAACCAGCCCAAGGTGGGCGAGTTGAAGGGTGGGCGACCACCTGTCCGCAATCACAGGATTTGGTGAACGGAGAGATCCGGGCCGCCACATGTGCGGTTAGCCCACACACATACGGCGATGTATGCACCCGCGGTTTAGGGGGGAGATTAAGGCAATCAACACTTCCCCATCACTCTACGCGCAACGCCTGCATGGGGTCGAGTTTGGAGGCGCGCGTGGCTGGCAGCCACACGGCGAGCAGCGCTACGGCGGAAAGGATGAGCGGCGCAGCGATGAACACCGCCGGATCCCAGGGCTTGACGCCGAAGAGGATGCTGGCAATGAGCCGCGTCAGTCCGAAGGCTGCGGCGATGCCCACCGCCACGCCAACCAGAGTCAGCCTTATGCCCTGCCCCACCACGAGCTTGCGGATGGCGGATGGGTCCGCGCCCAGGGCCATGCGGACGCCCATTTCCTGGGTGCGCTGCTGGACGGAATAGGCCATCAGACCGTAGATGCCGATGGCGGCCAGGACCAACGCGACCGCGCCGAAGATGGTGAGCAGCAACATGTTGAAGCTCTGGCGGGCCGTGGAACGCCCTATCACTTCCTCCATGGTGCGGAGATGCGCCACCGGAAGGCCTCCGCTCGCGAGGCGCAACTGCTCGGCGACGGCAGCAAAGGCCTGATGGGGGTCGCCGCGGGTGCGCGCCACCCAAATCATCGCGGAGGTGTCGGAGTATGCCGCGGCATACCAGTCCACCACCTGCGCCGTAGGAACCATCATCATGGGATCGGGAGGGTGGCCGAGGCCGTTGTTGTGGGTGTCGCCCAACACTCCAATGATGGTCCGCTGCGGCTCGTTGGTCTGCACCCCCATACCCGTGCCGATCTGGATGTACTGGCCGACGGGGTTCTCGTGGGGCCAGTATTTGTTGGCCAAAGCCTCATTGATGAGCACCACGCCGGGAGCCGCGAGGGTATCGGTCTCCCTGAAATCGCGCCCGCTCAGGATGGGAATCTTGAAGACACTCAGATAGCCGGGCGAAAAGCTCATCCATCGGCCGCCCATCCAGCCCTTCTCGGGATGTCCGGCGATTTGGAAGGGCAACCCGTCGTCCACCTGGTTGGGCAGCCAGACCGTCGACGCCGACACTTGTACCCCGGGGACCGCATTGAGCCGATTGCGAACGTCGCGCGAGAGCTGAGCAATGCCCGCCGTGGCATGAAGGCGCGCGCCGGTCATGGACATCTCGGCGGTAAGGACGTTGTGGGAGTCGAAGCCGGGAGAGACCGCGCGCAGGGAAATGAAGGTGCGGATCAGCAGAGCCGCGCCGATCAGCAACACCAGCGCCAACGAGACCTCGCTCGTGACCAGCAGCGAGCGGGTCTTGCCCGCACGGAATCCTGTGCCGGAGCGATTGCTGCTCTCCTTCAACGAAGTGTTCAGGTCGGTGCGCGAGGCGGCGAAGGCGGGGAAGAGCCCGAACAGAATACCCGTGAGCAGCGCAACGGCGAGAGTGAACGCGAGGACACGCCAATCTATCGCCACGGCGGACCCGTTTTCGCCGAGGCGGGGTAGACCCGCGGGGCTGACGGCGAGCAGCGCGCGCACGCCGGCAAACCCCAAAATCAGGCCCAGCCCGGCGCCCGCAGCCGCGAGCAGCACACTTTCTGTCAGCAACTGGCGGATGATGCGCCCGCGGCTGGCGCCCAGCGCGGAGCGCATGGCCCACTCCCGTTTGCGTCCGGAGGCTCGCACGAGCAGCAGATTGGCGACGTTCGCGCAGGCGATCAATAGCACCAAGACCACCGCTCCCACCATGACCAGCAGCGACCTGCGCGCGTCACCGATGATCAGGTCGCGCAGGGGCTCAACAGCAAATATCTCGCCTTCTTTGCGATTGCTGATGGGGAAGATGCGGTAGTACTCATCGGTCGCGAGCTTCATTTGCGCGTTGGCGGCGGCAAGCGAGATGCCCGGCTTGAGACGTGCGGCGGCCTGAAAGTACTGGTTTCCGTTCGTGCTTTGGGGTTCAAACTGAAAGGGCAGCCAGATGTCCGCATCGGGGTCGGAGAAGAACTCCTTCCCGATCACGCCCACGACTGTATAAGGCTCATTGCCGAGCTGGAGCCATTTGCCGACGATAGCCGGATCGCCCCCGAACCGGCGCTGCCACAGGCCATAGCTCAGCACCACCGCCTTGCCGCCGTTCGGCGAGTCCTCGAGCGGCGTAAAGGTGCGGCCCAGCATGGCCCGCGCGCCAAAGAGACGAAAGTAGGCCTCGGTAACGTGAATGCCGTGGAGTTGTTCGGGGCGGTCGCCGGTGAGGTTGAAGCCGGGGCTGGTGAAGTCGTAGGCGGCAACATCCTGGAATACGCTGGTCTGCCGCTCGTAGAGATGAAACATAGGAATCGAGGCAAGGTTGGAGGCAAGAAGATTGCCACCATTGGCCGGATTGTGGAAGAACTCGACCATGCGATCGGCATCGGGGTAGGTGAGCGGCTTGAGTAGAACCGCATTGACTACTGTAAAGATGGCGGTGTTGGCTCCGATGCCCAGCGCCAAGGCGGCCACGACGGCGATGGTGAAGCCGGGGTTCTTGAAGAACATGTGCAACGAGTGCTTAATCTCATTCCAGAGATTGCCCATGCATCGACTCCATTTTCCACTCGGAATCTTAGAGCCTGACTATAGCATGATGTAGGTTCAACGAGACCCTGTTCTATACCTGCCGGGTAACCATTGCAGATTCTCCGTTGCAGGGAACCCGAAAATCATCGGTCCGGCCGTACGGCCAAACCGTACAGGGTCGAGTAGCCGCGCAGAATCGCAAATGAACCTGTCCTCGACAATTTCCCGCGATAAACGGCGAAGGGTCTACCGATTCCCCGCCACTCGGTCGTATATCGCTAACCGGAGATGTGGTGCCCACGTTCGCCTCAGATTCCATGATTTCAGTAAGGCATGAAAGAACTTACGCTCTCCGTCGCCAAAACCGTAATTCTGGGGTGGCAGGGTGAGATTCGGCGGAATCCGGAGCGCCGGTACAGCCACGGCCTGCCTAGGCTGCTGCTCGTTGCCACAGGCATAAGCGCACTGCAAGTTGCCTGACTCCTGGGAGATGCTCCGCCCACCGTCCAGCCTTGGATCCGGCGCTTCGGACAATAGGAGTAGCGGGCTTATGGGAAGGGGAACGCCCCCGGCGTCGGTGCAAACAGGCTGTCAAAAGACCGTAACACGGATTATGCTTAGGGTGGAGGAATATAGGTATGGAAACCCTTCAGCGCGTTCTGATCGAGCATCCGTTTTTCGTGGACCTGCCAACACGTCACCGCGAACTTGTAGTTGGATGTGCCTCCAATGCCCGCTTTCAAGCGGGGGAGTTCATTTTCCGGGAGGGTGAAGAGGCAGAGAAATTCTATCTCATACGCGAGGGGAAAGTGGCGCTCTCGATAAACTCTGAACGCCGTGGCCCTCTCAATATCCTCACTCTAAGTGAAGGTGATATTCTTGGTTGGTCGTGGCTGTTCCCCCCTTATCGATGGAAGTTTTCTGCGAAAACCATCGAGGTTACACGGGCTTTTGCTATGGACGGTCACTGCCTTCGCGACAAGGCTGAACTGGACCACGATCTGGGTTACGAACTTCTGCGCCGATTCGCGCGTATCGTCGAAACTCGCCTCGAGACGATGCGGTTACAGCTTGTGAATGTCTACGCGGACAAATAAGGGGCGACACTGTCGGCCGACAAAACCCGATCTGACCTGACAATTGCCTCTGAACGAATTACTCATTTGGAGGTAGTACCCACCGGCGGTTGGGACCAGCGATAGCTATGGCGACATGCGGCATTCGCCCTTGGCATACCGTAAGTGTGGCCGCCCCGCCACCTTAGAGTATAGTGTCATGGCGTACTCGGAAGAACCCGTCCGCTTCCTGACGTGAGATGCGCCACGGGAGGCAGATCGTCAACGCACCTGAAATTCTCTTGGGACCACCGAATTTTCTTGAACGATATTATCCCAGTTTAGGGTGTAACCAGTCGGCACACAGCATCGAGCTCGGCGGTTCATCTCCTTGAAGTAATCGGTTTACCAACGACCACGCAGGGGCAAACCGAAGTTCTGGCTGAGCGACGCAGACCCGGAAACCACGCTTCGTGGGTACTTGGGCGGATGTGCCCAACTGAAGCTTCCAGTGACGCCCTGGTGTGCTGCATTTGGACACTACGGCGTGGGGCCTGTTCGTATAAAACAAGATGCGCACATCATCTTTCCTGTGGCTGCTTCCATCGCGGTAGCACCTAGCCGCAGACCCGACTCCCAGTTGCATTCAGCATGGGGTCAGGTGTATGTTGCAGGCCTGCCCGGAGTTCGATAATTGAAAATTCGGTTGGTAGTCTCATAACGTGGAGGCAATCATGAGCATAATCCACATGCGCCATGGCGAGGCTGGCTTCAAGGGACTGGAGGAGTTGTGTCGCGAGATAATACACAAGGGTGATAAGGTGGTCGAGATAGGCTGCTATAGGGGAGAGAGCTCTAAGATAATCGCCCGATATGCCGGAAAACTGTTCTGCATCGACCCTTGGAAAGATGGCTTGATTGAAACTGGTTCGGCGACGAACTCCCGGTTCCAGTACCAAGAGATGGCCAAGGTCGAGGCGCTTTTCGACTCAGCCCTAGCCCAAAAGCCGAACGTAATCAAGATTCGGGGGGATAGCAACGATTTAGTGGAGGTGTTCGGCAATTGTTTGGTCAGTTTTGTCTACATCGATTCGTTACATGCCTATGAGACTGTGCACAACGACATCTGTCGATGGTGGCCTAAAATCGTGCAAGGAGGGCATATGGGCGGCCACAATTACAGTGCTTGGTGGCCGGGCGTCGTGCGTGCGGTGCGTGAGGCATTTGGAAAACCTGACAAGTTGTATCGCGATTCGAGCTGGGTGGTTCGAAAAAGACCCGGTCGCGAATGCCTCCATTAACCTCGACCGCCCAGGGTGCATACGTCTAACATTCGCCCCAGGGTAACACCATGCCGGATGACTTCAGGCTGGTGTAGCGTTATGGCCAACGACGGCCAGTCGATTATCTGAGAGGGCCTGCCATGACTGCGAAGAGGGCGAGGTCGGATGCACCGGCTGCGAGAACGATCCCGTAGAACGTCCTACAGATGTGAGGATCGAACCAGTTCCAGCGGCAGAGTTTGCCATATGCCGCGACGCCATCCACCACACTGAACGAAACCATCGCCCAAAGGCCAGCCCAAGGTTCGTGTTGCGAAAGGCTCATGTAGACGAGGCACCGTGAGCCGACGTGCAGTAGGAGTGTCGCGAAACGCTCGACGAGGAATTGATAGCGAATGCAGAATGACCGATGCACCTCCGCCGCCCGTGTATCGGGGTGCGACCTGCCTCGATGCGGGATGCGACGCACAACGCTGGTCGTTAGCAGAAAGAGGATCTCCGCGCTCGATGCTCCGACCCCGAACCCAATGAGATTTGGTACTGACGAAGATGGCAAGAACCAGATCAGGTATGCTCCGCTAAGGGCGAGTTCGCTCACCGCTGAAAGGACGCCACAAACCGCAGCCCATTCAGCCGTACGAAGTCTCTTGCGCAATAGTCGAGCCGCCAGCCGGTATGCCGGACCTTTCACAGGCAGTGCCAGCGCCCATGTCACAGCGCCGGCCAGCATCACGCCGGGGTTTGCATGAAAGCACGCGACAAGCATCAGGGGAAGAAAAAACACCAGGAGGATTGTGCCCACCACGGTTGCTGAGCTTCCGGTTCTACTCGGCATAGACTGAGACCTTCCGGGGACAGCTATGTGATAATAACATTGGCCATTGCAGTCCGTCTTGCTTCGCTCTCGGAAGCGTTTCGCTTTCGTGAAGGCGCCGTCTCGGAGGCCCAGGCGCGTCAATCAGGCAGGCGGCCTATAAGAACCTATGCGCTTACTTATCTTAGGCGGCAACAGGTTTATCGGAGAAGAGCTTGTTAAGCAGGCGGTAAAGCAAGGGCACGATGTCACGGTCCTGTCGCTCGACAAGCCTTCAAGTGACTCCGCAAAGTGGCTCAAAGCAAACCGCAACGCTTCACTCTCACGAACCTTTTCGAAGCTGGCATTTGACTCCGTTATTGACAACATCGCGTTCCGTGCCCAACATGTCAGCTCGCTTATTGAGGCGCTCCGAGGCAGAGTCTGCCGCTATGTGTTGACAAGTTCTGTCGATATTTATTGCAACCAAGCCGCTAAGTATTGCGACGAGCTTGAGGACGAGCGACTCGAGCCTTGTCTGCATTCCGACGCCATCCCTAAGTGGGAAGCTTACTTGCGCGGTAAGCGCGCCTGCGAGATCGCTCTTCGGAGTTCGCCACACTTCGAGAAAGTAGTGGTCAGGCCTGCGGTCGTAATAGGCGCCCGAGACAACATCATGTGCTCACCCGAGGGATCAACCAGCAGATCGCTGTTCTTCCCATTGCGGATCGCAGATGGTGGACCAGTCCTGCTGCGGCACACAGACATCCGATTGCACCAGATGGCATACGTCGGAGATGTTGCCAAAGCTCTGCTCCTTGCTGCCACTCATCCCCTGGCGGCGGGGCAGGTGCTCAATGTTGTCGGCGACGAAGTCTGGACTAACGAGCGCTTGGTATACGGCCTGTCTAGGTCAGTAGGGCACAGAACGGATGTCCTCCGGGTGAGTAATGCACAGCTCGAGGCGGCAGGCCTGGTTCAGTACCAGACTCCGTACTATCGCTCGTTTATGAACGCGTGGTCATTGTTCTCAAACAAGCGCTTGACGAGGCTCGGCTGGAGTCCGACCCCTGTCGAGGAATGGGGACCAACCCTGTTTTGCTTTCCCGATGCCCCTGTCAAGGGCATCGCTGAACAGCGCCAGCAGGAGCTTCGTTTAGCCCAGAAGATATTGAACCACACTCCTGTCAGCATAATATTCCGCCTTAAAGGGAAGTTTTGCCAAAGTGAACAAGCCATCAGCTCCGTTGGCATCGGCACACATCGTGGCTCTGAAACGCCGGACGATGACCGCGCGTACTTTGCTGCGATTAAGCACGCGGTGCGAGGCGGGATCAATGTCATCGACACCGCGATTAACTACAGATGCATGCGAAGTGAGCAGGTGGTCGGCAAAGCAATTCAGAGTCTAGCGGTCGAAGGAACTGACCGCAGCTCTCTCTGCGTAGTTACAAAGGGTGGTTTCATCCCACCGAGCTTGCTCGCGTGCGGTGTTTTGAGCGATGCGGAGGTCAAGCGTAAGCATTCGATCACGGCCCAGTACATCGCTGTCTCACTGCAGCAGAGCCTCCGAAACACCGAGCTCGAGACTATTGACGCGTACTTGCTGCATAACCCCGAGGTGAGTTTAGAACTCCTCGGCGAGGCAAACTTCTATGATAACCTCATCAAGACATTTGCGATGCTGGAGCAGAGGGTGCGTGACGGGGTAATCGGAACCTATGGCATCGCCACGTGGGACGGGCTTCGAACGCCCGTAGCTCACAAGCGGCACATCGACCTCAAGCGCGTCATCAACTGCTCAGAGTTGGCCGCGGGAGGAAGCTCGAATTTCAAAGTTATCGAGCTCCCGTTCAACTATAGGGCTCGCGAGGCTGCCACGGTGCTCTCGCAAGAGCTCGATAATCGGCTCGTGTCGACCCTCGACCTGGCGGCGGCTCGCGGCCTGCTCGTGCTTACCAGTGCTAGCGTGATGTCGGGAGCTGGTGACTCGGGCAAGTCGCTTCAGTTCGTCCGAAGCTATTCGCAAGTGAGCTGTGCCTTAGTGGGGATGAGGCGGCTCGAACACGTGGACCAAGCTATCGCAATCATGGGACTTGTCCGTAATGTAGCGCCTCGAGGCGGGGCAAGAAAATCGAGGACTGCAGCCGCTTTAGACAGGATCACGTTGCGCCGGCCGCAGCCCCGGAAGAAGCCTGCCCAGGGATGAAGCGCTCCCCTGCTTTGCCAATCACAAGAATCGTCCCGGTCATCCGGCCTTCATCCAGCCTCCGAATGGAGCGGGCTACGCTTTCGGTGGAGACAATCTGCGGGAAGCTAGTAGGCGCGCAGGCGTTTGCACGCACGCCGAAATCTTGAAACTCATGGGCCATGTGCAAGGTGAGGAGGTTCAACGCAGCTTTGGCGGCGGCGTAGGCGCTGTGACCGAGGCGCGGCGTAACATATAAACCTGACACACTGGAAACGTTGATCACATTGCGATTCATCCGCCGGTTTTCCAAGTCGCGATTTCGCCAGAAGTCGCGCGCCACCTTCGCGGCCAACTTGAGAGGAACCAAAGCGTTTACGTTGAATTGCGCCTCGAGGCTGGTGAGTAGGAGACTGCTTTCAACAATATGCCCAAAGGCGTAATACACAGCGGCGTTGATCACCAAATCGATGCGACCAAAGCGCGCCAGCACCAACTCCACCACGCGATTAAGTTCGGCGTCTGATCCCAAGTCTGCTCGAATTGCAAAAACCGGATGCTCATTTTCCGGCAGGCAAGCGGCAGGGCTCAAGGGGTCCACGTAGCTCTGGTTCTGCGCTGTTACCTGGGGAGCATGATTCCGGTAGACGGCGGCGATATGATACTTTGAGGCGTAAAGCCGACAGAACGCCGAGCCCAGCTTACCGCTGGCGCCGGTTAACAGGCAGACGCGTTTTCGAGCGCATGCCATCTCAAGGCCTCTCCACGTCAAAGATCTTGCCTTCACCCCAGCGCGCTACAACACCCGCCTTCGGACGGTGTAGCCACAGGTTCACCGAGTTTCGCGGGGAACGGTGGTTCTTCAAGAAACTATGAAACGAGTAAGGTGTACATTCAAAAAGTAAAATGGAGTTGTTGACGGGTGGCACCACCGCGGCAGGCTCGGTGGGCAGGTCCTGGGCACTCCGGTATAAGCCGGTTTCTCCCCCGCTGCCCGATGACCAGGCATTATTCAAATAGAAGATCATGGTAATCGCGCGGACCACCGGGCTGGCCTTCATGCCTGCCTGTCGAGCTGGGTGCGTCGTGCGCCCAGAGCACGCCATGTTGATCCCGTCGGACTTCGGGGCGTCGGTGAACCATCGTATTGAAAGGTCGTTATGCACCCACCCGCTGGCGCTGCCTAGGGGATGATGGTGCAGCGCGCACACAACATCACGGGTAGTGTTCAAGCCGAACAGGGCGGTCAGCATATCATGCCACGGCCTGGAAATGAAGATTCCTAGCGGGCCCGAAAATTCAGAATTCAAAACCAACACATTGGCGTCATATGTGGGCAGGTTGCGGTCGGATACGCCCCGCTTCTCTGGCCGGCCGAAATCTCCGCAGAGGACTTCCTGAAAGGCAGACTCCAGCTTGCGATAGAAGCCGCTCGCAAAAACGTCTCGAGCCACTACGTGGGGGAACGGATCGGAGCGCCGCATCCAGCGCCGGTTCGCCAGAATATCCGTTAGGCCTTTGCCGGGTGTGCTCATGGATTGACCTATTTACGACGCGGGGCCCGCTCCGGGAGGGGCAATCCCTTCGCCATCGCGACGATGAGGTGACTGACGAAATCGATTCGCACCGTGGAGGACGTAAGTGAACCGCGCACACCACCGATGCTGCGGTCGGGATCTGCCAGGCACGGAGCATCTACCGGACGGATAATCAGTTGACGCGCGAAACGCATGGTGGAGTACCACGACCTCTGGTAGCGTTGTGCACGCTCCCTTTCATTAAGCGCCAAGGCTAAAGCCCATGTATCGGCAATTGCTTCGGCTATGAATGCAGTGTGAAACGTAGGACCGCCGGGCGCGAGATCTGTCAGGAACGCGCCTGTCGCTTCGATCTGTCGATCCAGGCACCAATCCGCAACTTCGAATGCAGTGCTGGCGTAAACCGGATCACCGGTAGCGAAGTACACTGCGGCGCACGCCTGCGGTAGCCAGCCGGCTTGACCCCAACGGTGCAACAAACGGAAACGCCGCAGTTGCCATGCACGGTATGGCTCCATGCGGGCAGCGAGCCCGGCAGGTGCATTGCCATAGTGGACGGCAAGGGCGAGAATCGCTGCATTGGGAAGATAGTCGTTATCGCGATCCATTCGAATCGGCTGCCCATCCGGGTGGATCGATCCATCTTCCCGAAACATCGAGGCCACTCTGGCAGCCAGGGCATTCATTTGACGGCAATGCTTGCCGCCGCAGCCGGCGCGGGTCGCGGCAGTCAGCAATAGACAATCGGCCATGGGCTCACAAGTCTTGCCGACGAGCCGCAATCGGCCAGCGGTCGCATGCTCTGGAATCTCCACCGCATCCAAGCAGCGTCGTATTCCCTCTTCGCCGTGCCGCCGCCAGTCCGGACGCCGCAGAAGACGTCCTGCAATAACCAGGCCCATGAGGCCGTGGACGGCTCGCGCAACTGATCCATGATCCCACTTCCACCCAGGCACCGGCGTCTGCGCGTACCGCGGCAGTCCGCTGGGGAGAAGATTCGCGTCAACATAACGGCCCAGCAAAGCAAGATCACCGCGCAACGCGGGGCTGTCACACGGTCCGTCGGGTGGAGCTGCAAAGCCGAACACGTGTGGCACAGCCCCGTCGCTCGTGAGCAGCCATGTGGCAGTCCGGTAGGTGGTCCAATTTGCGGTTCCGTCGGTCGCCCCGGCCTTGCTCAGGAGACGTTGGGTCAGTTTTTCTTTGCTCCAGTCGAAGTGAGGTCCCACGGATTCCAGAAACACGGCGCGGTGCTCGGCCTGTTGCACGGCGAGGCTGTCTCGCCCCAGGCGCAGCTTGCGCGCGGCTTTGTCCCTGGCGCTGTTGCCAATCCACTCGGGGTCGTAAAGCACGGATACGGCAGGGCAGATCTTTTCCGTCAAGTCCGGCGTCAGAACCCTGAACCGCTTGTCCCTGGCCGCAGCCGTTGCGGCCGCAACGATCGCATCATCCAGATTCTCGCGGCTGCTCACCGAGCATCCGATCACGCCGCGGTTATAGAGTGTCGCGGCGACGGCCGCGACACGGGTGGGGATCAGTTTTGCGTCAAGCGCTCCCGGCGGTACTTGCAGTCCGCAAACGGCGGCCACCGCCGTTTGACGAGCCCGACGCGTAAGCGCCTCTCCGATGGCCCGATCGACAGTCCAGAGGTTCTCCGGCCCGTCAGCGGTCCCATAAGGCAGCCACTCTTCACCAGGTTCCACATATTTCGAAAGCGTGTGCCGGTACAGCTCGTAAGGCTCGAACGGGCCGACCTGCGCGTTGCGAATCGCCAAGTCGAGTTGCTCGCGCTCGCTGGTGAATACCTGTGTATTGGGCAGTGCGCCCCCGACTTTCACTGGCCAGACTTTGCTTCGCACCACAATGCCATACCGCGAGAAGTCCAGACCTGAAGGCTGGATCGCCTCGAGGCGGCCGAAGAACGTCACTGCAATTTTGAGATTGTCGAGTTGTTCCAGGCGCAGGCCTCCGGTGCGCACAGTCTTTGCGGTTGCGAGCACAACGTCGCGACACGCATTGGCATCGTTCGGGTCGAAGTGCCAGAAACCGCTGCGCGCCAGCCGCACATTCGTGCGACGGTCACGAAAGGACACCCAGACACCTCCGGGCGCGTGGAGTTTGGCATCAAAGCGTCGCGGCGGCGCAGGCAGATTCCCCTCCCGAAGGAGCTGCTCGGCCACTCGCCGTGCGACCTGCGCCGGAGATAGGCCGTCCTCGACGGGAGCGACGCTGTGGACGAATTCTCCGACTCGTTGGAATCCCGGAATGTGGACCGGACGCCTCACCTGCAGGTCTTCCCAAATGTCAAACAACGTCTCGACGCGGTAGCCCAACGCTTCCCCGCGCTCGCGTCCGCCTCGATCGGGAAAATGCACCAAACAAATCGTACCCTCCACCTGGAATCCATGGCCCTCAAGCACTCGGATGCCTTTCAGGAGTGAGGTTCCCGAACTCAGTGAATCATCGATGATCACCACCGGCCGGCTGCGGTCTGCCGGTCCCTCGATCTGGCGGCCATTGGCATTGCCCTTGGGCGTTTCTCGCACGCAGATTCCAGTGTACTTTCCTTCGCCAAGCAAGATGCAGCTAGTCAAAAGCGGAATGCCCGTGGTTCCGTAGGTTGCAAGCTGCGTCGCGTGAAAGCCCTTCAGCCGATCCAATAAGCAACGCGCCGCAAGCGCGCTGCCCTCGGTGGTTAGTGATAAATTCCACGAATAGAACATCCAGGGGGCCGACCGGCCGCTGCGATCCACCACCGGTTCACCCGGGCGCGCCTGCAACAACCCTTTTCGCCGCAACAGGGCCAACAGGGCAGCGCGCGCGTCAGACTCGGAAGATCGTGCCGCGGGCACGTCGCTTCGGCGCAGCACTATTGGCGCTGGACTTTTCAAATCAGGGTTGCCTTCAACCGGCCCCTTTGTGGTAAATGCACCGTTGCGGAGGAATCCGTGATATCCGCCCACCAGAATGCTTCCGGCGCCGGCCGCACAGGTTTCTCCGTTCTTATCGACGGTGATCTGCGGCGGGGCTCCATGAATGATCCAGCAATGATGATTCTCCTGTTCGCGTCCATACGACCCGTCCGGATTCCTCTTCGCGGGACTCGTGCAGTTGGCTGCTTCGGAGTCGATCACCCACAGATAACCGTTTGGGCAAACTACAACGAGCACATGTTCAAGTTGGGGTTTGTACAGGTCATCGAGCCACGGCGCCCACCACATTGCTCCCGGCGGCGCAGCACTCAACCCGATACATTCTTCTCCGTTATCGCTGCGCTTATAAACCGATAGCGCCGCGCTCCCGCTGCCGTCCTCAAAGGGCACTTCAACAACGCGCCCTGTGTCCTCTAAAAAGAAGCACTTCATGGTTATCCATCCCACGGCGCTCAGAAGGTGTGAAAGAATCAACAAAACGTGTCATTCCGAGCGGAGATATCATGATCCTTCGGCTCACCACCCTGCCTGAAAACGATTCCCCTCCTTCTTAAGGAGGGGTCAGGGGTGGTTGACTGGAACCCTGGGGCTGCCACCCACCACCCCCTGCCCCTCCTCCCGCTGCGGAGGGAAGTCATTTTCATGGCAGCGAACTCCCCGCCGTCAACCATCCTGAGCTACTCTTTCGAAGGCCTTGATTTCTTCTTTGCTGGTTTACCGGGCTTTGCTGCCTGTTTCTTGACTTCCTTTCCGGTTTCTTTCGGTACGGGCGTTGGTGATACAGGCGCGGGCCGGTTAGACTTTGCCTGTTTTGCCGCCTTCAACACCCGGGTCATTGCCTGTACCGCTCGCGGCACGACTCGGTTGACTACTTGCATAGTTTTCACCGCTTGCGGCAGGGTCTTCGTTGCCCACTCCGTATCCTGGGTCACCTTCTGGATATTTTGAACAGCCAGGGGCATGGCCTGAACAGCCCACTGCAATTGGAGCACGGCAGTCGCCAGCTCTTGACCCAGTCCCCGCTCACGAAGCTGCTCATAAGCTGGTGTTACGGCAACATCCGGGGCAAAAACCACAGGAAATTCTGGACTTACGGCAACATCCGGGGTGATAAATATTTCGGGGGTCTCCGGAGTTTCGGGAGTTTCCGGGGTTTCAGGAGTCTCCGGCGTTTCGGTAGTCTCGACAGTTGCACCGAGAGCTGCAATGGTCTCGAAAGTTTCAGGAGTCTCCGCGACACTTACACCTACCCCGATGGCTGCACGAGTCTCGGTCTCGAAAGTTTCAGGAGTCTCGAAAGTTTCAGGAGTCTCGAAAGTTTCAGGAGTCTCGGGAGTTTCAGGGCTCTCAGGAGCCTCCGGAGCCTCGCCGCCCTCCGAAACTGGGCGATCCTGCAGAAGGCGCGCGAGGGGTCTCCTTGGTAGACCGAGATCGACTTCTCTCAGAATCTCGGCCAATGACAAATTAGCTATGGCGCGGGCGTCAGGGATTTCGATGCCCAGGGATGCAATCGCCTGCACAGGACGCGCTGCAAAACGTTTGCGGAAAGTTCTGTCCTGAATAACTCTTGCTCGAATCTTCTTAAGAGCTTCAGGAGATAACACGCCCGTTTTCTTAACCTCCGTGCTCTTCCTTCTTCGCTTCATAAGTGCTCCTCATCGTGTGTCTCGGCTCGGAGAACGACTATGCAAGGAGTCAGCTCGCTGAGCCGGCCAGGAAGCTTGCTGACTGACCCATTCCTCAAGACCATTGCGATTAGTGCTACAGCGCGGATCGGTGGCCGCAACCAAAACGAACTTCTCCGCGTCCTCTGTGTTTCTAAAGACTAAACACAGAGAACACGGAGGGTCTCAGTGATCTCTGTGTTTAGTCTTTCCAGGCACAGAGAACACAGCGCGGCAGGGCCGCAACCAGAACGTGGCACGGCCGTCCCGGCCGTGCGCACGGGCGGGACGCCCGTGCCACAGCGCCTCCCTCACCTCAACTATCCTGAGCTACCTTTTCGAGGGCTTGGATTGCTTCTTAGCTGATTTACCGGGCTTTGCTGCCTGTTTCTTGCCCGCCTTTTCGGGTTCTTTCGGTACGGGCGCTGGTGATACAGGCGCGGGCCGTTTAGACTTTGCCTGTTTTGCCGCCCGCAACACCCGGGTCATTGCCTGCACCGCTCGCGGCACGACTCGGTTGACTGCTTGCATAGTTTTCACCGCTTGCGGCAGGGTCTTCGTTGCCCACTCCATATCCTGGATCACCTTCTGGATATTTTGAACAGCCAGAGGCATGGCTTGAACAGCCCACTGCAATTGGACCACGGCAGCCGCCATTTCTTGACCCAGTCCCCCCTCCCTAACCGCCAAAGCGGCAATAGCCAGTGCCCCTGCTTCAACCCCCGCTTCAGCCCCTGCTCCTGCTTCAGCGGCCGCTCCTGCTCCTGCTTCCGCCCCTGCGCCTGCTTCAGCGGCTGCTCCTGCTCCTGCTTCAGCGGCCGCTCCCGCTCCTGCTTGAGCCCCTGCTCCTGCTTCGGCGGCTGCTTCTGCTCCTGCTTCAGCTCCAGCCTCTACTTGCGCCCCTGCTCCTGCGCCTACCGTAGCGTAAGTACCAATACCCGCCACCGGTTGAGTTCCGACTTGAACTACAGGGTCGGTTACGGGTTCGGTTCCCGGCTCGGTTATAGTTCCAGCAACTGTCACAACCCCGGTAAATGCTGTAGTAAAGATTTCGGGAGTCTCCGGCGTTTCGGGCGTCTCGAAAGTTTCAGGAGTCTCGAAAGTTTCAGGAGTCTCGAAGGTTTCAGGAGTCTCCGGAGTCTCAGGAGTTTCGGGAGTCTCGGGAGTTTCAGGAGTCTCGGGAGTTTCAGGAGTCTCGGGAGTCTCGGGAGTTTCAGGAGTCTCGCCGCCCTCCGAAACTGGGCGATCCTGCAGAAGCCGCGCGACGGGTCTCCTTGGTACACCGAGATTGACTTCTCTCAGAATCTCGGCCAATGACAAATTAGCTATTGCGCGGGCGTTAGGAATTTCGATGCCCATGGACGCAATCGCCTGCACCGGATGCTCTGAAAAACGCTTACGGAAAGTTCTGTCCTTAATGACTTTTGCTCTTATCGCCTTGAGCGCTTCAGCGGATAGTACGCCTGCTTTTTCGACCTTGACGCGCTTCGTTGTTTTCTTCATAAGTCCTCCTTATCGAGTGTCTCGGCTCTGAGAACGGCTAGGCAATAGGGTCAGTTCGCTGAGCCGGACACCAAGTCCCCGCCTATGGAACCCGGAGAGGAGCAATGTTTTGCCTCAGCGAGTCGTTTGCTGTGGCTTGGTGAAAGGGATGGATGCGCCACCTCTCGCAGACTTTCCAAAGCGGCGCCGGATCGGCTGTCGGGCTTCAAAATGCTGCGCGGAAAATACCTCGCCAGCGGCCACGGAGTCGAGTGTTGAATCATATGCTTGCCGGGATGAGCAAGATGGGCCAGCCACTGTATTTCCTGAATCAGATCTTCGATCTCCCAGGCTTCATTAGGGGGAACGCGATGGGAGCTGTACCAAAAGTGTAAATTGCGGAAAAACCCGAATTCATCGTACATCGCCTCGGTAAGAACCAGTTTCTCGCGCTCACTCTGCCACAGCCTGGACCCGGGAATCAGACAATACCCCTGGAGGAGGATCTTAACTCCATATTCCCCATACAATCGGGTGGCAAAATCAATGGTCTTCTCGATCTCTGTTCTTCCCTCCCAAGGCAATCCCAGGATGAAAGAGAAGTTAGCGCGTTCCGCGATCCCGTGCTCGCGCAGCTTCCTGGCCGCGGCCTCCAGCTTCAAGCACGTTGTCTTCTTTCCGATTCTTTGCAAACCTTCGTCGTATCCGCATTCCGCACCCACGAGGAATTGGTTGGTAAACGGCGCCACTGCCTCGGTGAACTCCTCATTGAGCAGGTCATTTGCGCGGGTATCGTAAACAAACGCAGGGCACAAACCTCTTTTCTTCAAAATGCCAATGATCTCAACCGCGCGTTTGGTGTTAATCGAGAACTCGTCATCAACAATATGGATCGCATGTTGCACCGTCTTGGGGAGATACGCCAGCACCCATTCCAAGCGGTCAACAAACAGTTCCGGTGGAACGCAACGCCAAGACTGGCGGTAGGATGTCGAACAAAAAGAGCAGTCAAACGCACACCCGCGTGAAGACTCAATCGCCAGGCTTTGGTACACCCCTTCTGGCATCAAATCGAAAGCGGGCAACGGATATTTTGCGAGATCCTCGGGTTTGATAAGAGGTCCAACTGCGTTGCGTACTACCTCGCCCCCTTTTGTCCTCCAAGAGAGGTTGGGGACAGTCTTAATGCTGCGTTTTCTCTCGAGGGTTGCACAAAGAGCTGGAAGCGCGATCTCTCCCTCGCCGCGTATGACATACTGGATAGGAAATCTTTCTAACAAATAAACATCAAACATGCTTGCGTGTATGCCGCCCAACACTATGGGGACATGAAGGTTCAACCTGCGTATCTGCCCAATAACGTTCAGCACCGTCGGCCAGGACAGGGATGATGTGGTGATGCCGATGAGGTCAGCATCCAGAAAGAGCTTCTGATACTTAACAATATTGTTCGTGCCGGCAGCGATGAGGTCCACGATTGTGACTTCATGCTGCTGTTGGCGCAAGATGCTCGCAAGCAGATACAACCCATAGGGGGGGCAGTTTCGAGTGGCATCCTGGGCAATCGTCTGTAAGCGTGGACCCACAACATCCATGATCGGTGGTGCAACCAGCAGTATTCTCATCAGTGCTCCCCTTTTTGACTCTCAGTACCCGTACTCAGTGGTGGCTCTAAGATCAGCGATTATTGGTTCGTTAATACTGCATCAGGCTGGCTCTGTCAAGAGACAAAATACCATTGACATAATGTCTCTAGCTAAAATGTCTTCGTGGCGTCGGGTGTTTAGCCCGCTGGTCGGGCGACTGGGATTTCCGCGTGGTCCAAATGTTTGAGCGGACGATTCAGCGACACATAACGACTTTTGTAAGATCATCATACCAAACAAAACACAGGCACGCTTGTTGGAGTATGCAACGAGCCCGTGTTCCAAGAATTGGAGGCGCAACGGCGATTTTATCAGCCCACTTCGGCGAGCCACGTCGAAGTGGCACGGCCATCTTGGCCGTGACCGGACACGGGCGGGACGCCCGTGCCACGTCAAACTGAGACCTCGCAGCACCGCAATTTGCTGGGAAAGTGTGGTACCCTGATGATAACTCTCCGTACATTTGAATTCCGTATACGGTTGGCGAAACCTTGATTGTGACCCTTAAACCAACGATCGTCGTTATCGAAACCCTTGACCACCTGCGCCCGACCAGCGTTCGCGTGGCCCGGGCGCTGGCTCATCCTCAGTCTGCCAATGTGCTCCTCTGTCACTGGCATCGCCTTGGCTTCACCAGACAAAGTCTGGCGCTGCAGGGACCGGTGCACCAAGTGAAAAGTGGCGGGAAGATCGAAGGGCGTACCATCACAGCCGCCCTGCCTGTCCACGCCCTGTTTTTTTATGGGCCGTACTCCGGGGAACTGACGATAAGAGACGCGACGGCGCTCGACCGACTGGCTGCGGCCGGCATCGACGTCGGCGGGGTACCGATCTACAAAGTGATCGATCGGATGATGCTCGAGGCATCCCGTCGCGGGCTCGCCACCAATGCACTCGGCTCAAGCCTTACTTGGGGACCGAAGCACCATCAGGAGTTGAAACTGCGCCGGTTCGAGTGTGCGAAGGGCCAAGTGATCGTCCGGCCCAAAACGTATATCGCCCGCCCTCACGAGGTGCGTACGGTGCTCGCCATTTTTGCCAGACGCGGCGAGACCTGCTTGGTAAAACCTGCCATCGGCGAGGGAGGCCGGGGCTTCCACATTGTCCGTCCAGGCGAGTCCTTCCCGCAATCCGATAGCACGGTGGTCGTGCAACGGCTGATCCCGGATCCCCTGCTGGTGGAAGGCCATAAGGCGGACATACGGTTCTACTTGCTCATCAACGTCAGTGATGAGCGGGCATCTGGCCGCCTCAGCCCTGTCTTCTTACGCCGAGCTGCAGCGCCGTATATCGCGCAGAGCCGTCCAGCCGAAATTACTAATACAGCCTACCGGTTGCGCCACGGGCTCCCGCCGGACATGCGTCCACTTGATCTGACGCCAGGCATTTCCCAGAACCTGCACTCCCAGATCATCTCCCAGCTAGATTCGCTGGCACGTGCCCTCGTCAACGCCTACTTCTGGAACGCCGCCCACGAACCGGTCGGCGGAGGCAGGGGTAGCGTCCCAAACCGTGCGATCTTGTTCGGCGTCGACGTGCTCGTGGCCAGTCCGACGAACAACCCTCGCCTCTATTTCCTAGAATTGAATCCGTTTCCAGCGCTCTTTCGGGGGTTGCCGGATTGCGACGAGGCCGTGGACCAAATGCTTTCGCGAGAGTTTCTGCCCGTCCTGATGAAATCAGGAAGGCCGCTGGGCGATTTCCTGCCCATCCAGACCCGCCATTAGAGCGGCCAGGTCGTTTGACCGGCCAAGTAAATTACTTCCCTAATAAGAGGATCCTCCAGAGTAGCGGCACGGCGGTCATTGGGCCCTCCTGAGTACATTGTGATGCAACAGGAATCAAAAGTGGCGTGCTGATTGCTTGGCAGGCGAAATGCAAGTCCAGCAGTTATCCGGAATTTTCGTTTTGGACCTCTTGCTCATGCGCATCGTACGCTGGACTCGTTGCTCTGCACGTGGTTGAAGTGCCGCTGGCAACGCCAATCGAGACTGAGGATGAAATTCTTGACCATCCGGGTAAGGAAATCCTGGCGGCGGCAGCACGGGTCGCAGAGAAATCTTCCAAGAAGCTATCCACCGAACTGCTGCGGGCACGTGAGGCCGGAGAGGCCATAGTGGGCGAGGCCAAGGACCGGGGCGCGGAGTTGCTCATCGTGGGAGATCGCGAATCCCATCCCTCTGCCTTGGGCGAACTTGTCCTGGGAAGCACTGCACAATACGTTGGCCATCACGCGCCATGCCGGGTGATGATCCAAATTCCATTACCCGAGCCTGGCTAGGTGAATTTCAACTCAGATAAACAATGGTACGTCGCCATCGATAATATTCGCTTCGGTTTCTACCCGTCGGTCGGTGTTAGTTTGTTGATCAGTATTCCGCCTGCAAGCCAGCATGGTTGCCACGGCAAGGAAACTGAGTAACAGGACTCCCGGGTGGCACATTGCCCACTCCAGCACTTGCCGTGAGCGAGATGGCTCA
>JBELAJ010000081.1:0-20334 GCA_049508935.1 Terriglobia bacterium
ATTACAGCGTCATTATCAAGATTCTCTTGTCCACCCTGCTCATGAAGCACACCGGCGACCCGGCTGGCGGCATAAACAGCAGCTACTATCTTATTTATTTCTTGCCCGTCATGACGGCAGCCTTGTTCTTTGAGGGGACTGGCACGCTGATCTGGACTGCCGTCACTTCAGCAGCCTACTGTTCACTATTGATCCCTGCTTTAGAACGTTACGTAATCCCGCCGGAGGCGGCCAAGGAACTCGCGCTTAGGAATATATTCTTCTTCCTTGCCGCAATGCTGGTGAACCCATTCGTCAGCGAGAACCGCCGCCAAGCGAAGCGCTATCGGCTGTTGGCTGAAGAATTGGCGGAGACCAATCGCCGCCTCGAGCAGGCGCAGGAAGAAGCCCGCCGCTCGGAGCGGCTGGCAGCTTTGGGACAGCTCACGGCGGGCTTGGCGCACGAGATTCGCAATCCCTTGGCGGTCATTAAAGGCTCGGCGGAGACGCTCACACGCCGCCTCCAATCGGCCGACCCGCTGACCACGGAAGTTGCGGGGTTCATCACCAGCGAGGTGAATCGCCTGAACACGGTAGTGACCCGCTTCCTCGACTTCGCGCGCCCGCTCAAACTGGAGAGAACGCCCACCGCGATTCCGCCGCTCCTCGACCGTGCAGTACGAGTTGCGGGCGAGCGCTGGCCGGAGGCAAAGGTCGAGGTGGTGCGGCAATACGCGGACGATTTGCCGGAGATGAACGTGGACCCCGATCTCTCCGAGCAGGCGTTCTCTAACCTCGTATTGAATGCCTATGAAGCGATGAAAGAAACCGGCGGCAAACTGACCCTGAGCCTTGCGGCCACGAGCTTTGACGGCAGGAACGGCGTAGAGATCGACATCGAAGACACCGGGCCGGGTGTCCCGCCTGAGCTGCGCGAGCAGATCTTCAATCCCTTTTTCACGACCAAAAAGGAAGGAGTGGGATTGGGCTTGTCCCTGGTCTCGAAAATCGTGGATGATCATCGCGGCTGGATCCGTCTTTCGAGCGAACCGGGGAACGGGGCGTGCTTCCGCGTGTTTTTGCCCGCGGAATGATGAAACAGGAAACTGGAAATTGGAAAATGGAAAATAGCGGCTGTAAACTCGAGCATCTTGTGAAGGTCCTGTCAGTCGGAATCTTTGGGAGAGGCCCCATAGGCGCCTCGTTTTCGCAGCTCTCACCTACCTTCCTGCGCTTTCGCCTTTCGGCTTTCGGCTTTCCATTTTCGATTTTCCAGTTTCGAGTTTCCATTTTCCAGTTTCCATTTTCCAGTTTCCAATTTCTTGTTTCTTCCCCCCAATAATGCCATGTCAACCATTCTAATTGTCGAAGATGAACCGAAAATGCTCCGGCTGCTGGAATTGAATCTGGCAGAGGAGGGGTACACGACCCTCGCGGCCCCGGATGCCGAGACCGGACTCAAGTTGTTGCGGCAGGAGAGAGTCGACCTGGTGCTGACCGACCTTAAGCTTCCGCGCATGGACGGCCTCGAATTCCTCCAAAACGTGAAGCGCTCGAACGCGCACTTGCCGGTCATTCTGATGACGGCTTATGGCACTGTAGAGACCGCCATTAACGCCATGAAAGCCGGGGCCAGTGATTATGTGCTGAAGCCCTTCTCGATGGAGGAGATCAAGCTCCTCATCGGCAAGGAGCTGGACGTTCGCCGCCTGCGTGACGAGAACCGCGACCTGCGCGAAGCGCTGGGCGAACGCTACCGGTTTGAGAACATCGTCGCCAAGAGCGGCAAGCTCCAGGAAGTGCTTGCTCTCGTCGAGCGTGTGGCGCTCACAAACTCCACAGTACTGCTGGGCGGTGAGAGCGGCGTCGGCAAAGATATGATTGCGCGCGCCATTCATCAGCACTCGCGTCGCGCCTCCGGACCCTTCATCAAGATCAATTGCACCGCCATCCCCGAAAACCTGCTGGAGAGTGAATTGTTCGGATACGAGAAAGGGGCCTTTACCGGAGCGGTAACGTCGAAGCCCGGCAAGTTCGAACTGGCGGACAAAGGAACGATTCTTCTCGACGAAATCGGCGACGTGCCCGGGGCCATCCAGGTGAAGCTTCTGCGTGTGCTCCAGGAGCGCGAGTTCGAGAGGCTGGGCGGCACCAAAACCTTGAAGGTGGATGTGCGCGTGCTCGCGGCTACCAACCAGGACCTGCGAGCCGCCCTCGAGCAGGGCACCTTCCGCGAGGATCTTTATTACCGCCTGAACGTTGTGCCCATCAGCATTCCGCCCTTGCGCGAGCATAAGGAAGATATCCCCTACCTGGCCGACCACTTCCTGGCCCGCTTCGCGCGCGAATCCGCAAAGCCGATCAAGGGTATTACTCCCGCCGCCATGCGGATGCTGATGGAGTTCCACTGGCCCGGAAACATCCGGGAACTCGAGAATATCATCGAGCGCGCCGTGGCCCTCTCGACCGGCACGATGCTGGACGTGGGCGACATCCGCCTGGACATTGGCCGGGGCGTGCCCTCGGTAGCCGGCCCCGGGATGCCTTCCGGCGACGCGACCGGACCCCTCCTGCCGCAAGGCATGACGCTGGAGCAGTACGAGGACGAGATCATCAAGGAGGCCTTGCGCCGGGCCAGCGGCAACAAAAGCCAAGCCGCGCGCCTGCTGGGCCTTTCCCGCAATGCCTTCCGCTATCGTTTGTCGAAGCTGGGCGTGCCCGACGAGCCGGAATCGTAGGGGCACGCCATGGCGTGCCCCTACGTGCAAGTCGCAAGCGGTCTGCCGCATCGCCTATTTCTTTGAAAATGAAGGGACTGTGGGTTGGCTTAAATCGGCCACCTTCGGCTGAATTCGGCCAAGACCTGGTTCATTACGCGAGCCACGACGAATCCGGTAATCGACAATAAGTGTTTGTGCTTCAATGACATGGCCTGTTTCGTTTTGTTCCTTGCTTTTGGCCACCCAGTTGCCCTAAACAAGCTGGCACAGGAGAAGGGTTAGATGGGTGAGAGGTGGGCCATGAAAAACCGAAAACTCTGGTACGCGATTGCGCTCGGCACACTGTGCCTCGTGGCAGCGAGGATGACCATGGCTCAGGAGCAGGCGCCTCCGCCCGAGGCGCAGGAGCAAGCTCCCCTGCCGGATACGGGAAATCCGGACCAGGGACAGCCGCCCTACGGTCCGGATCAGCAGCAGGGACAGTCGAGCGGAGGCCCGGAGCAAGGACCGCCGCCGGGCGCCGCCCGCGTGGGCATAATCAACGGACAAGTTTCTTTGATGCGCGGAGACAGCGGGGAATGGGTGGCGGCTATAGTGAACGCGCCGGTGATGCAGGGCGATACAGTGGCGACTGCCGAGCACTCGCGCACGGAACTTCAGCTTGACTTCGCGAATGTCATGCGCCTGGACCAGAATGCCCAGGTGAAGATCGCGGCCCTCGTGCAGGGCAGGATTCAGCTTCAAGTGGCAAACGGGACCATCGACTACACGGTGTTCAAGGGCTCGGAAGCCAATGTGGAAATCGACACGCCCAACATGGCGGTGATTCCACAGGGCCCGGGAGTTTACCGCATTCAGATTGACGGCGACGGGCAGACCGAAGTGACCGCCCACAAAGGCAGGGTTCAGGTATCGACTCCACAGGGCAGCACGAATGTTGAGGCTGGCCAGGTCATTTACGTGCGGGGCACTGACAATCCCGAATACCAGGTCGCCAATGCCAAGCCGTTCGATGAGTTTGATCGGTGGAACGAGCAGCGAGACCGCGCCATCGAGCAGGCGCAGAGCTGGCAATACACGAACCGCTACTATGCCGGCGCGCAAGACCTCGACCAGTACGGCACATGGCAAAATAATCCTGACTACGGCAACGTCTGGTCGCCCAATGAGGGGCCGGACTGGTCACCCTATTCCGATGGTAACTGGACTTGGGAGCCGTATTGGGGATGGACTTGGGTTTCCTATGAACCGTGGGGCTGGGCTCCTTTCCACTACGGGCGTTGGTTCTGGGGTGGCGGCCGTTGGTGCTGGTGGCCGGGCATCGGATTGGGAGCACGGCCGCTTTGGGCGCCGGCTTATGTCTCCTTCCTCGGCCTCGGGCGGGGAATCGGAATAGGTCTTGGTTTCGGTTTCCGTTCGATTGGCTGGCTGGCCCTGGGGCCTTTTGACGCGGTCTTCGGGTGGTGGGGGCATCATAACGGCTACAGCGCTGTAGGTATTGGCAGCATAGCCCACATCAACAACTACGGACGCGGCTTCCCACGCTCGTTGAATGGACGCTACACGTCCAACCTGCAAGCGGCGCTCAGCAACCCCAATGTCCGGCGGGGTATAACTACCATGCCTTCCAGTCAGTTTGGGAGGGGTATGCCGGCAAGCGGGTTCGGGCGGGGGGTGGATGCTGCAACGCTGCATTCAGCCCAAATGGTGCGCGGAACTCTGCCGGTGGTTCCCACACGCGCTAGCCTGATGCCGGGTAATCGCATGGCTGGCCGCTCCGCTATACCGGCGCAGTCGATCAATAACACTCACTTCTTCTCGCGGAATCCTGTTCCCGCCCGCACGGAGTCATTCAACCAGCGGGCCGCGCAGAATCAGCAGACGGTCCGGCAAGGACCCACCAGCGCCGCGAACTATGGCGCGCGGGGCGCGAACACGGCCGAGAGATTTGGGAACGCGGGCGCGGGTGGCTACGGCAACACGAACCGCTCTGGCGTTGCGAACCCCCGGACCACGGCCCCTCAGGGGCGGCCGGCCAACTCGGGTTGGCAGCAATTCTCTTCGCGCGCGCCTAATTCCCAGGGAGGGCAGACTCGGGGCTACAACAATGGCGGCTACGGAACAATGCGGTCTCAGCCGGCCCCCAATGACCGTGGTTCCCAGGGTGGCTGGCAGAGTTACCCGAGGTCGAACCAGACCGCACCTTCTAATCGGAGTGGGGGATGGAATGCTCCCGCTCCACGCACAACTTCGCCAAGCTGGGGCCAATGGTCGGGGACGCGATCGTATGGCGGCTACAGTGGGCGTCCTACATTGAACATGAATAGGCCTATTGTGGTTCCACGGTCCAATGCTCCGCGGTCTTACAGTGGCGGCGGTCGTGGATCAGCACCCTCCGGTGGCGGCCGCAGTGAACGGGGTAGCAGTGGAGGCCATAGCACCGGTGGGGGTGGCGGCCACACTAGCGGTGGTGGCGGTGGTCACAGTGGCGGCGGCGGTGGTCACAGCGGTGGCGGTGGGGGTCACGGGAGGCGGTAACGCGGAGGAGTCAGAAGTCAGGAGTCAGTACCAAAGACGAGGTGGCGCATGCCTAAACGATAAAGCGTGCGCCACCTCTTTTCTTTGGCTCCTGACTGCTGGATCCTGGCCTCCTGACTTCTGACTCCTGACTCCTGCAATCCATCAAGTTCTCATATACAATAATAAGATATGCTGGAGCCAACCGACTTGTTAGCTGAGACCACCGCGCCGCTGGATGAACTCGAGTCGATTCTGAACGCGGCGCACTCGGATCCATTCCACATTCTCGGCGCACACATTGTTGACCGGGAAGAAAAACCGGCTGTAGCCGTTCGCGCTTACCTGCCGGGAGCCAAAGAAGTTTGGGTGTTGCGCGAGTCGGAAGCATTTCCGACGCAACTCATCCACCCCGACGGATTTTTCGAGGGCGTGTTCCCCAACGACGCGCAGGTCTTTCGATACCGGCTTCGCGCCAATTATGGGGACGGCAACGCGGTTGAGTTTGAAGACCCCTACCGTTTTTCCCCCACTCTTTCCGAGTTCGACCTCTACCTTCTCGGCGAAGGGACGCACCATAAGTCATACGAAAAACTCGGCGCTCACCTCACGGAGGTCGAGGGAGTTCAAGGCGTGGCCTTCGCCGTGTGGGCTCCGAACGCGCAACGGGTGAGCGTGGTGGGGAATTTCAACAACTGGAACGGCCGCCGTCATCCCATGCGCGTGCGCGGAAGCAGCGGTGTCTGGGAACTGTTTATTCCGGGCCTCGTGGAGGGCGAGGTCTACAAGTATGAGATCAAGGGTCACAACGATTACTTTGGCCAGAAGGCTGATCCCTTCGCCTTCTTTGCCGAACTCCGGCCCAACACTGCTTCTGTGGTGCGAGACATCAACAATTACACCTGGCATGACCAGGCCTGGATGGAGTCGCGCCGCGAGCGCCAGTCCCTGAAGTCGCCAATGGCCATCTACGAAGTTCACCTCGGCTCCTGGCGCCGCGGTGACGGCAATCGTCTGCTCAGCTACCGCGAACTCGCCGAGCAACTGGTGGCCTACGTCACAGAAATGGGATTCACTCACCTCGAGTTGCTGCCTGTCATGGAGCATCCGCTGGACGAATCCTGGGGATATCAGACCGTGGGCTACTTTGCGCCCACCAGCCGCCACGGCACGCCGCAGGACTTCATGTATTTTGTAGATTACTGCCACCAACATGGGGTCGGCGTGATCCTTGACTGGGTGCCGGCGCATTTTCCTTCCGACGCTCACGGCCTGGCGTACTTCGACGGCACACACCTTTTCGAGCACGACGACCCGCGCCTGCGCGAGCATCCGGACTGGGGCACGCGGATTTTCAACTACGGCCGGTCGGAAGTGCGAAACTTCCTGTTGAACAGCGCACTCTTCTGGCTCGAGAAGTACCACGCCGACGGATTGCGGGTCGACGCGGTGGCATCCCTGCTCTACCTGGACTACTCGCGCAAGCCCGGACAGTGGATCCCCAACCGCTACGGGGGCAACGAAAACCTCGAGGCCATCGATTTCATAAAACGGTTCAACGAACTCGCTCATCAGGAGCATCCCGGCGTGCTCACTATCGCGGAGGAGTCCACCGCCTGGCCCGCGGTTTCACGCCCCACCCACTTGGGAGGTCTGGGGTTCAGCCTGAAGTGGAATATGGGCTGGATGCACGACATCCTGGTTTACTTTTCCAAGGAGGCCATCCATCGCAAGTATCATCACCACAACCTCACCTTCTCGCTTCTCTATGCCTTTAGCGAGAATTTTGTGCTGGTGCTCTCCCACGATGAAGTGGTGCACGGCAAACGCGCGCTGCTCGCGAAAATGCCCGGAGACGTTTGGCAGCAGTTTGCCAACCTGCGCTCGCTTTATGCATTCCAAATGACGCACCCGGGCAAGAAAATGCTCTTCATGGGCGGGGAGATCGGCCAATGGAACGAGTGGAATTCCAAGCAGTCCCTGGACTGGAACCTGCTGGACTTTATACCGCACCAGGAGGTCCGGAGGCTGGTGGCTGATCTGAATCACCTTTACCGGGCGGAGCCCTCACTCTACGAAGTTGATTTTGATTGGCAGGGGTTTGAGTGGATTGATTTTCACGATACGGACAACTCGGTAGTCGTTTTCCAGCGCCGCGCGCGCGACCCCAATAATCACGTGGTGGTGGTATGCAACTTCACGCCCGTCCCTCGCGAGCGCTACCACATCGGCGTGCCTGCGCCGTGTTTCTATCGTGAGGTTCTCAATACGGATGCCTCGCACTACGGCGGCAGCGGCGTTACGAACTCGCCAGGACGGCAGGCCACGCCCATGCCGTGGCAGAACCAGCCCTGCCATATCGACGTAACCCTTCCGCCGCTCGGCGTTGCGATTTTCAAGCCGGAAAGGTAGGAGATGGTGTCCTGATTTGTCTCGTAGCGCTGGCCTTTAGGCCAGCACCTGCCGACCTAAAGGTCGGCGCTACCTAACAACTAAGACACCCCCAGCACCAGCCGGTCTACTCGCTTGCCCACATCGCGCAAGTAAGCTTCATCGCCGCCTTGGAGTTCGGTGGTCGCGTAGCCTGTGTAGCCAACGTCCGCGAAGGCTTTGCGGACCGCAGGCCAATCGATGTCTCCTTCTCCCAAATTGACCCAACGGTAGCCGTCTTCGAGATGCTTGAAATCCTTCAGGTGGACTTTAGCGATGCGCTTGCCCAGGTTGTGAATCCAATCCTGGGGATAACCGTAAAGCACCACGTTGCCCACGTCGAAATACGACTTGAGCCAGGGGCTCTGGAACTCATCCACATACTTTGGCATCTCGAGCGGGCTGAGAAGGAATTTGTTCCAGACTTCCTCGATGGCGATCACGACCTTCAATTCCTCGGCCAGCGGGAGCAGTTTCTTGATCTGCTTCTGGGAGCGAGTCCATGCATCGCGATAGCTCACCTGCGGGTTGACGACCGCGGGCACAAGCAACACTGCCTCAGCGCCCCAGAGCTTGGCATTGTGGAGTGAAGTTCGCATTCCCTCCAGGCTTTTCTCTACTATCGCCGGGTCGGGCGAGGAGAGCGGGTTCGCCCAATGCGCCATGTTCATCACGGAATGGATTCTGACTTTGGCATCGTCCGCTGCCTTCTTAATTTCCTCGGCTTCGTGCTGGTCGGTTACGGTCTGGCCCTCGATCGCGTCGAAGCCCACGTCCTTCACCAGTTTCATCCGGTCGGCGTGGCTCAGATTCTTCGGCAGCATCTCGATCTGCAGGGCCTTCTTGATGTGTCCCGCCTCAGGTGCAGGAGACGCCATAGCAGTCGTCGCTGTGCCGCCGAGCGCCGCTGCGCCAACCGCGATGGATGTTTTTAAGAAATCCCGTCGTGAACTATGATTGTCCATTTCAACCCCCTTCTACTTGATCTCATTTCGGCGTCTATAGAGTCCGTGTGAAAACTCGATTAGTCTGTCATTCCGAAGAGCCGCAGGCGACGAGGAATCTCGCACTGCCTTGACAACATTCAGAGCGAGATTCCTCGCTTCGCTCGGAATGACAGCCCGAATGGGGTTCTCACACGGACTCTATAGCCGTACAAAAGACCAGTGCACATTACCATAAACATTACACGTAGTGGTGCTGCGATATGAATCCTTCCACGGATCAGGAAAGATTTGAACACCGCGCGACCGGCGGCGGCAAGCAAAAAAGAATCACCACAGAGGGCACAGAGTTCGCGGAGAAGGATCGGAGCATTTTCTCTGTGATCTCCGTGCGCTCTGTGGTGAACTTAGCACTCTGGCACGTTCGCTTTACGTTGTGGCGAACTTGGAGATATCGATATGGGGATCAAATACCTCAGTAGATTTCTGCAATTCGTCCCAGGTCACCAGCTTGCCCGTGTAGGCGGCGGTACGGCCCAACATGGCGCTGAGCGCGGACTCCGCGCCCTGTGCCGCCTGGTTATGGAACTGGTTGCTGGTGATGCTGTCGATGAACGCCTTCTGTTTCTCCGACTCGGCTTCGTCCAGGGAGCCTTTGAATGTCCCCGCCACGGAGAACTGGTTGCCGCCTTGCGCCGGGCCAAGTCCTGCGTCCCACGGCTCTGCTCCGGCAATGCTGACCCGGTGGTCGTAGTGCGCCTGCGAGCTGCCCTTCTCGCCGTAAAACTGCGTCGCGGCGTCAAACGTCGGATTGTCAAACTGCGTAGATCCGAAACTGATCTGCACATGGTTGGGATAAGTGAAGACCAAATTGAAATTGTCAAAGCAGTCGCCGGCGTCCGTGCGCAGCTTGCGGCTGCCACTGCCAACCGCCATAACGGGATGTCCTTGGAGAGTCCAATTCACCATGTCGATCACGTGGATGTTCTGCTCGACGATGATGTCTCCGGAAAGCGATTGGTACCAGACCCAGTTGCGGAGTTTCTTCTCGTCCGGCGAGGCATCAGGCCATTCCGGACGATCGATGTGGCCGCAATAGTAGTAGGCCAAACCGCAGCCGATCTTGCCCAGAGCGCCCGCTTGAATCCGTTTCACAAGTTCGGCATGAGGCGGGGCTTTGCGGATTTGAAAGCCTACTTCGAGGCTCAGTTTCCCGTTGGCCTTTTCACCGATGTGCACCACGTGCTTCGCCCCCGGTACGTCCACGGCCACAGGCTTTTCGCAATAGACGTGTTTCCCTGCTGCCACGACGGTTTCCAGGTGATGAGGATGGAAATAGGGAGGAGTGGTAATGAGAATGAAGTCCACTTCCTTCGATGCCGCGAGCTCCTTGTAGGAATTGGGACCCTGAAAGAGCTGAGAGGGATCAATCGCCGCGTAACCCTTCGCCTGTTGGTGCTCGTCGAAGTGTTTTCGGCCCGCTGCAAGTTGATCGGGGAAGAGATCCGCGAGGGCCACCACGCGCGTGTTAGTGTTGTCAATGAATCCCGTCCCAACCGCCGTGCCGCGGCCCCCAACGCCAAGAATTCCCAGGCGCAAGGCGGAGTTCGCGTCCGAACCTCGCACGGCCCCGGGTTTCACGATCATGGCGCCCGCCGCCGTTGCAGCGGCCGCGCCCAAGAACTTTCTCCGGCTCATTACTCCATCGGTCATGAATATGCCTCCTTAGTGTTTTTTCAGCCCTACCTGCTTCAGCAACATCTCCGGGACCGACCGGCTGATTATTCTTTGCCGCCCCTCTGAACGCTCGCATGATACTCCGACCGGAGGCCTGAAATCCAGCAAAACATGTCCCATAGGGGCGGCCCTTGTGGCCGTCCTGGGCAACCACAAGGGTTGTCCCCACGTCACCTAGGCTACGCAGCGCGCTTGATACGGCTTCCGGGCTTGACAGCGGGAATGCCTGACTTGCAAAGTGGGCAATCGGCAGGGTTGTAATTCTGGATGGTCAGAGTCAGCAAAGCCGACCGGGGGACGCCAAGATCGGTCGTGCCGCCGCTGCGGTCGATCAGGGAGCCTGCACCCACTACTTTCCCACCCGCTTCCTCGAGGCATTTCATTGTTTCGCGCGTTGAGAGGCCGGTGGTCAGCACATCCTCCACCACCAGCACCGGTTCGCCGGGGGCTATCGAGAATCCGCGGCGCAAAGTCATCACGCCGTCCTGGCGCTCGGTGAAGAGCGCTCGGATACCCAGCGCGCGGCCCACTTCGTGCGCCACCAGGATGCCACCCAGGGCCGGCGCCGCCACCACCGCCGCGCCCAGGTGCCGCAATTTCGCCGCAAGTTCGGAACAGAGTTGTTCAGCAATTTTGGGATGTTGCAGCACCTGCGCGCATTGTATGTAACGATCGCTGTGAAGCCCGGAAGAGAGAACGAAGTGACCCTCGAGCAGGGCGGAGTTCTCGCGAAAGATTTGGAGGAGTTCGTTGTCGGTCATGAGATATTTCCCTCTCGATGAGAGATTCACCACAGATAGCACAGCGCGGCGAAGCCGCAACCCAACGTGGCACGGCCATCCTGGCCGTGTGCACGGGCGGGACGCCCGTGCCACGAAATCTGCGCGGCCCGCGAAGAGTTTGGCGAATAATAGTACAGAGTACACAGAGTAAAAGCGTTGAACGGCCGAAAGAACGGTAAATGTCATCCTGCAAGGGCAGCCGCACGGCTGTCAATGCTCAGGATGACAACCGGCCGGCTTTATTCCGACCCTCTTCGGCGCTCCTCTGCGGCCTCGGTGGAGAAACTGGTCTTGAATCAGCAACTCCCCTCCTCACCTGAGGAGGGGCTGAGGGTGGTGAGCGCTGCGGGTCCACCACCCCCAACCCCTCCTTATCCAAGGAGGGGAGTACTTCTCGCCGTATCCATCTCCGCGACGATCGCATCTGCAGCCGCCACCGGGTCAGGCGCACCGGTAATGGGCCGTCCCACCACCAGGTAGTCGGCGCCGGCGGCGATGGCGCTCGCGGGGGTCGCAATTCGGGCCTGGTCGTTTGTGGCGGAGGCAACAGGCCGAATCCCCGGGGTGACAATCAGAAAGTCCGGGCCGCACGCCTGGCGAATCGCCGTGATTTCGCGCGCCGAGGCCACAACGCCGTCGAGGCCTGCCGATTGCGCCAGGCGGGCCAGGCGGACGACAGCCTCCATCGGCGTTCCTGAGATGCCCAACTCCGCGAGATCCTGGGCTTCGAGACTAGTCAGGATCGTCACCGCCAGCACCCTCGTGCCTGCCTGCAGGGGCAGCCCTTGTGGCTGCCCGGGGCCGCCTCCGCCGACCGCCGCCGTTGAGCGCACTCCTTCCATCGCGGCTTCCATCATCTTCCGGCCCCCGGAGGCGTGCACGTTCACCAGGCTCACCCCGAGTTCCGCAGCCTCGCGGGCCGCCGCCCGCACCGTGTTGGGGATGTCGTGGAATTTAAGGTCGAGGAAAACCTTGTGGCCGGTGGTGATGAGATAACGCACCGTCACAGGCCCTTCGGCCGTGAAGAGTTCCGACCCAACCTTGAATAGCCCGACGTGGCCGTGCAAGCGTTCCGCCATTTGCGTTGCAGCGCTGCCGCTGGGCAGATCCAGCGCTACAATCAATTTGTCTCGTGAAGTCATCGCGACCATTGTAAACCGGAATTGATAAACCGGAATTCCGAAGTTGCGAGGCTTTATGAGAAGAAACCCCTCACCTGGCTCGCTACTCTCGCCACCCTCTCCCCACGGGAGAGGGCTGAAAACTATCGTCGTTGACGGCCCTCTCCCTCGGGGAGAGGGTGGCCTGCTGCCGGCGCATTCATCAGCCGGAGCAGGCCGGGTGAGGGGTTACTTCCGAAGAATCTGAAGACCCGTTCCGTTCTCTAGATCAACTTCGGAACTCAGGACAAATCGAGCGAGGGTCGTATTGCCAAAGGGGGCGACGGAGCGGAGCGGTGGAATGAGGCCGAAAGCATCGTCAAGTTAATGTCCGGACGCTGCCGCACGATTTGAGGCGGCCAAATCCTGGGCCTTCCTCTTTTTCAATTGGGCGATCTGCTCACTCGCGTAAGCCTTAATCGCTGTGTCCTGCCCAAGCTTGCCGGCCTTGGTGAAAGCTTGAATGGCATCGTCCAACTTGCCCTCCACGCCATATGCCTCGCCCAGTCGATAGTAATCACGAGGATCGGGATAGCGCGTCGTGGACACAGCGATCTGAAACTCCTGCTCAGCTTTCGCCAACTCAGCTTTGTCGAGGCCGCCTGGCCGGCCGGACGCGAGTTCCATGTGGACCGTGCCCAGAGCTCCGTGAATTTCACTAGCCACCGCTGCCAGGCGCTTCTGATAATCCGCATCGGACTCTTGGGATAGCTTCAGAACCTGCGGTATAAGTTGCAGGGCGCGGTCGGCCTCGTTCTGTGCTTGCCGCAGAATATTGGCGCGGTCAGACGTGTGTTTCTTGATATATTGTGGCTGGGGCAGCACCTCAACGCTCAGAATCAAGCTCATGAGATTATCAGGGTCCAGCTTCAGGCTTTTACCGGCATACTCGGCGATTTGCTCGATGCTGCCCTTTTGTTGATAGGCACTTGCCGCGAAAAAGTAAGCGTAGCTGAGTAAGCTGCTGTTCGGATAAGTTCCGGCAAAATCATCGACCAGCCGGATGGCCTTGTCCGGGTCCGACTCGCCCATGATGGCGTCGAATCGATGGGCTTGTGTCTGGTCCTCCCTGGCGAGCTGCGCCATGGCGCACATTTGGGCTTGGGTTGCGGAGTGGCACTGCGCAAAATTCGTGTAACCCTCTCGCAACGTGCTGCAAAGCGCCGCAGGCGTCTCTCCCGGAGGGAGTGGCGCCTGGCGAACTTGCGCGGACAGAACGCCGGTGCAGATGATCGGGACCGCAATCTCCAATAATCCGTACAGTCCGTAATTTCGAATCGATTTCATGACTTGCCCCCTGTCCGTCTTGCCATCGGCAGAATCGGCGGCCGGCAGATCTTGCGATTCAGTCAGGTTCTCTCGATGAGCCCTCGCGAGCATTCTAAACCGGGAATCACAGACGGGGCAAGGCCTCTGTTTCAGGCTTCTGTTTCGGCTGGTAGTGTCCTAATTTGATGGATCCCGTAGGGGGATGTCATTCCGAGCGGAGCGAGGAATCTCGCTCTGGTTCGCTCGAGCGTGCCCCAATTGCAAGGACAGAGCGAGATTCCTCGCTCCGCTCGGAATGACATCCATATTAGGAAAGTAGCCAGATTAGGACACTACCGTGCGGCTGGCTACTGATGGGCTGATTGCGGGGTCGTTTGGGAGACATGGGTATCACCTGCGGTTCTATACTGGTTGACATTTAACGCCAGACGTTACAGATTTACTACAGCACTCGGATCAACGACTAGTGGCGGGTCTGTTTTGCCTGGCGCGAGGGCGACGCCTACCACGTCGAAATCACGGACTACCACTAGGAGGACACGATGGCCAAGAAACTGAAGCCCGTACATCCGGGCGAGATTCTGCGCGAGGAGTTCATGAAGCCGCTCGGCCTCAGCATGAACAAGCTGGCTTTGGATTTGCGCGTGCCGGTCACGCGCATCGCGGAGATTGTCCACGAGCGCCGTGCCATCTCGACCGATACGGCCCTGCGCCTGGGGCGCTACTTCAACACCACGCCGGTTTTTTGGATGAACCTCCAGGTTCGCTATGACCTCGAAGTCGCGGAAGACGAGCTGGCAGGCAGGATCGCACGTGACGTGCAGCCGATCGAAGCAGCCGCCCTTTAAGAAGTGGGCCGTCTGCCTTCGCCACGCGCATTGGGCGGAGCGGAGGACGGGAAGCTCTCAGGTTGCGTGCCTCGAGGCGTAGCCAGGCAGACGGAGCGGGGTGCCACTGGTGTTCCTGTTTCTGTCGCCGGAAGCGAGCGAGAATTCGTTCCTGTAGGTGTTACGACCAGAATCACCGTCGAGTCGGGTCCAGTGGTCCGATTAACAGACACGTTCGAACAGTAGCTGCCAGGCTCCAGGGCTGCCGGACTCCAAAACCTCGACAAGCGCCCCTCGACCGTGCAATGATTCGCCAGGAGGGGGGATTTCCGAAGTGAGCGAGCGGTTGCAAAGCCTGATCGCAGAGTTGCGGAGACGGTTTGAGGCGCTCTATGGGCCGCGCCTTGTCCGCTTGGTGCTCTTCGGCTCGCAAGCTCGAGGCGATGCCGAACCCGGGTCCGACATCGACGTTCTTGTGGTTCTGGAGGGGCCGGTGCGACCGGGCGAAGAGATTCGCCGCACTCTTGACCCGGTTGCCGAGCTTTCACTCGAAAACAACGTGGTGTTTTCCTGCGCTTTTGTTTCGCGCGAGCGGTTCGAGAACGAACTCAGCCCGCTGCTCATTAATGTGCGGCGGGAAGGGGTGCTGGTATGACTCCCAGACAACCCCCTCACCCGACCCGCGCCGGCTGATGAATACGCCGCCGCGGGTCACCCTCTCCCCCAAGGAGGAGAGGGCTGGTGTCGCGCGGGTCGGTCTTAAATGCTTGCCGCTGAGGCGAACTCGCCCAAGCGTTCGGCGACGCTCTTGACGTGCCGGGGGAGAGGCAGCTTGGCGCCGGCCTCGAATATGGGGATGAGCTTCTCAAGTTCGGGGCCCGAGGTTGCGCCGGTTAGGGCGACGCGGATGGGGTGGAACAGGTCCTTCCCTTTACTTCCCGTTTCCTTTTGAACTTCTTTGGTGAGTGCGCGGAACTGCTCGTAGCTCAAATCCGGTTGGGCCAGGGCTTTGGGGATGAACGCACTCAGCACCGAGCGGGCGCTCGGCGTCGCCGCGAGGTCTAATTCCGCGACTGCCTTCCTTGCGTCGTAGTCGAAAATGATCCGCACCGCATCGGGCAGTTGCTCGAACGTGCTGAGGTTCTTGAGCACAGCGTGCAGCACCCCCTCGAGCCAGGCCGCGACCTCGGGAGTTGGTTGCGCGTCCAGGTACCCCGCCGAACGAAAGAACGGTATCGCCAGCTCAACTAAACGCTGCGGCGGGCATTCCTTCATGTAGTGCCGGTTCAGCCAGTAGAGCTTCTCCTGGTCAAACACTGCCGGACTCTTGGTGATGTGCTCGAGCGAAAACTGCTCGATGAGTTGCTGCGGGCTGAGGATTTCTGTCTTTCCATCCGCCGGCGACCATCCTAACAGCGCGAGGTAATTCCGCAGTGCTTCCGGGAGAATTCCCATCTCGCGGAAACTCTCGAGCGAGGTTGCTCCGTGGCGCTTGGAAAGGCGTGTCCGGTCGGAACCCAGAATCGTTGAGAGGTGAGCGAACTGCGGTGGCTCCCAGCCCAGGGCGGCGTAGACGGCGAGTTGGCGAGGAGTGTTGGAAATGTGATCGTCGCCGCGAATGACGTGAGTGATGGCCATCAGGTGATCGTCGACTACCACAGCATAGTTGTAATTGGGACTCCCGCCGGAGCGCACCAGGACAGGATCGCCAATAACTTCCGCTGAAAAACTGGTCGGCCCGTGCACGAGGTCGTTCCAGGAGAACGCGCTGGCAATGATCTTCAGCCGGATCGCAGCCGGTTCGCCCGCCGCAACCTTGCGCGCCGCCTCTTCGCGCGGACGCTTCCCACAGCGTCCCGAATAGCGGGGCTGGAGACCTGCCTTCAATGCCTCCTGGCGTTCCTGTTCGAGTTGTTCCGGAGTGCAGAAGCAGAAATAGGCCTGGCCCTGGTCAATCAACTGGGTAGCCAGTCGGCCATAGACCTCCTTACGCTCCGATTGGCGATAGGGAGCGAACTTACCCCCTTTGTCCGGTCCCTCATCCCATTCGATCCCGAACCACCGCAGGTCCCCGAGCAACTGTCGCTCGAATTCCTCCTTGGAGCGCTCGATATCCGTGTCTTCGATCCGCAAAACGAAGGCGCCGCCGTAGTGCCGGGCGAAAAGCCAGTTGAAAAGGGCAGTGCGCGCGTTCCCGACGTGGACGTAGCCTGTCGGGCTAGGGGCAAATCGAACTCTGATTCGAGACATATGTCCAGCCGCCGGTTAAAGATAGCACACCTCAGGCATCGCCGCGTCAGGCTTTCGTATCGAAGGGGATTAGCTCAAGCTCGTTTGAGGCACGCAGTTCCGCGCCGTGCAGACTGTGAGGTCTGAGCTACGATGCGGAACCGCCACCTAGTTTCTTGAGCGAAGTTCCTGGCAGGTAAGGCAGTAGCGAGCCCAAGGGACAGCCTTAAGGCGAGGAGAGGCAATCTCCTCGTGGCACCCTTCGCAAGCGCCGTAAGTGCCGCGCACACAACGACCAAGTGCGTTGTCGACTTCCCTCAGAAGCTGACTGCGCAGACTTGCAGTGACCGCCGTGACGTCCTGTTCGGCAGTTCGGACAGCAAACTCAACCACATCGGGCGACTGGACGTTGGTGGCCAGCGCAGCCGGCGCACCCTTCGCCGATGCGAGCAGTTCAGTCCGTTTCTTCAGCAGCAATGATCGATAGACGTTTTTCGTAGTTTTCACCTCAGTTCCCTTTCCTTCACATTTCTCCGACCTATTCGTGAACCCAAGCCCTAGCAAGCTATATCGTCAGCGATAATTGATGAACTTAGACCCCTCAAGGTTGCACAATTTCAAGGATATATTTTGGCTATGGTATACACAATCTTAAGCTCGAGTGTCAAGACTTTCGGGACGTAATCCCGGTTTGGTCGTAGAGCCGACCTTTAGGTCGGCAAGAGGCCTGAAAGTCAGCGCCATACCCTAAAGGCGGTAAACTCCGCGATTCTCACAAATGACACCAATACCGGGAGTTATGGTACAATCCTGCGCTTGCGGTGGCAGCTTACGGCGCGTGACGGGGAGTAGCGATACGCAAGTTCGGCGGCGGACGGACAATATGGCGTTTTCGTGCCGCCGCTCCTTCAATTTCCCGGCTTAGGGAGGAGTTAGAATTGGCAGAACGCGATGCGATTATACGACGGATTCGGATGGCTATGGGCCGTCCTTTGGACCACACTTTGGCTCGAGCGGGCGCCTTGCCGCCGACCTCAACGCTCGCCGGAGTTCTGCCTCCCATACCTCCTGAGGAGGTGCTAACCAAGTTCGAGGCGGAATTGACAAGAGTAGCCGGTGTACCCCATCGAGCGGCTAGTCGACAGGAGTTGGAGGAACTCCTCAGGGTTATCCTCTTCCAGGCTAAAGCCGAGAGCGTGGTCCTTTCCCGTAATCCACTCCTGAAGGAGTTAGGACTCGAGGCGCTACTCCGTGACTTGAAAAAGGGCGTTACGGTTTGGCCGGCCACTGGGGGTCGAGCGGTTCCCGTCGCGGAGACTTCCCACCGCGCCTTTGCCAAGGCCAGCTTTGCGGCCACCGTGGGAATTACTGGGGTGGAATGCGCTCTGGCGGAGACCGGCAGCCTGGTGGTTACGAGTTGGACGGAAGGCGCTCAACTGGCATCGTTGGCCCCGCCTGTGCACGTAGCTTTGTACCGGCGGAAACAGCTCGTAGCGACGCTCGATGAAGCCCTGGAATGGCTTCGCGTGGCCTGCGCGCCCAGGGAACCTGCCTGGGGCCGGTCGATCGTGTTCATCACAGGAACCAGCCGCACTGCCGACATCGAACAGATCCTCATCCGCGGCGTTCACGGTCCGGGCGAGGTGCACGCTATTCTCGTGGAAGATGATTGCTTTGGTTGATGTTCAGGCGTGGCGCGGCTCAAAACTCCTCACCCAACGAAGAGTGTTCGGCGAGGGCATCTGATACATGGGATGTATCGTTGAAGGTAATCAGCTCCCACCCATATGGCCGGGAGCGGATAATACTGAGCGCGGTATTATTCAGGACAAGCCGCCTTCGGTACTCGTCCGGCGCCATCCCCAGGACGTGGCAGATCGCCAGGCGGCAGACGGTCTTGTGGAAGGTCACCAGCACGCGACCCTGCGCATGTCTGGCCGCCACAGAATCCAGAAAAGAGACGATGCGCTGCTGGGCCGCGAGGCCGCTTTCGCCGCCGGGAGGCGCGAGTTGCGCGGGCTTGGCGTCCCAAGCGCGAAAAGCCTGGGCGTCGTTCTCCACGATGTCCGACAAGATTCTCCCTTCCCACAGGCCATAATCGAGCTCCACAAGCCGCTGGTCGGGGACAGGTTCGAGGCCCACAGCCTCTGCGATCAAGCGCGCGGTCTCGAAGGCACGCCCGAGCGGGCTCGTATAGAACGCATCAAAACGGATGGGCTTCAGGCGCTCGGCGAGGCTCATTGCCTGCCGGCGACCGGCCTCGGAGAGGGGGATGTCGGAGCGGCCGCAAAGCCGATTCTCGGCATTCCAGGCCGACTCACCGTGACGCACTAAATAGAAAAGTCCCATAGGAGCCGGATGCACCGCGTCATCATTCGAGCGGCAGGAATGTCACGCAAACGGGCGAAGGCGCCTGAAGCACTTGGCCGGTTGGAGAAAGAAGGCCAGTGATAGGGTTGATGCGGAACTGCACGACATTGTCGGAGTCCTGGTTGGCAACGAACAGGTACCGCCCTGTCGGGTCGATGCTGAAGCTGCGAGGCGTCTTCCCGAGGGTAGGAACCTCCGCCAGGAGCATGAGAGTTCCTTTCTTAGAGTTGATTGAAAACACCGCGATCGTGTCGAGCCCGCGGTTCGACGCATACAGGAACTTCCCCGAAGGATGCACGGCGACCTCTGCGGCAGTGCTATCGCCTTTGAAATCCTCGGGTAGGGTTGAGACGGGTTGAAGAACATCCAAAGCTCCCCTGGCCGCTTCGAATGAGAACGGAGTGACGGTTGACTGCAATTCGTCGACTACGTAGCCGAACTTGGCGTTGGGAGTAAAGGCAAAATGCCGCGGCCCCGCCCCGGAGCTGACCGTGGCGGAGGGTGGAATGTTTGGCGCAAGCGTCCCTTTTCCGGCGTCGAAACGATAAACGAACACCTCATCGAGGCCCAGGTCCGCGCTGATGACGAAACGGTTATCCGCTGACATGTAAACCGAGTGCACGTGCGGCCCTTCCTGGCGTTGCGGGTTAACGCTGGCGCCTTTGTGCTGCACGAAGGCCGTGGCCTTGCCCAGACCGCCGTCGCTCAGAATCGGGAACACCGCCAGGCTTCCGCCGCCATAGTTGGCGACCAGAACGTACTTCCCGGTACTATCCACGGTGAGGTGGCAAGGACCCGCTCCGCCGGAAGCCACTTCGTTCAAGAAGGTGAGCTTGCCGGTCCCTGGAGCGATGGCGAAGGCGCTGACTCCGCCGCTGCTGTGGCCCTCGTACTCCGACACCTCATTGACGGCGTAAAGGTTCTTTCGGCTCGGGTCTATGGTTAGAAACGACGGGTCGGCAGTTTCGGCTGCCAGCCCCATCGAGTCCAAGTGATCTTTGGCTGCGTCGAAGCGGCAAGCATAAATGCCTTTGCTCCCCTTCTCAGTATAGGTGCCGATGTAAACAAGATATTTGTTGGGGACGGCGCCCGGATCGGCGCCCCGGGCGCTGAGGGTTGTCAGAAGCGGCGCAATCAGCGCGGCAAGAATCAAAGCCAGGCGAAGATTGGTTTTCATGCTCCTATGAAACCTCATTCGACCCCCTACGCGCAAGTGGTATAATTGCAGTGGCTAGCGGCTAGTGCCCTGAGGTAGAGGCTTGTTGAAGATTTCAGCCCGTCAGCTGATGGGCGACAGCCAGTAGCCCGCGGCGCAAACCGTGGGTCGGCAGAGTGCGCCCCTGACGAGGCTCCTGGCGTGTGGCCGAATC
>JBELAJ010000082.1:0-20206 GCA_049508935.1 Terriglobia bacterium
AGTGTGCAGGATACAAAGATGGCAGTTTCTTTACGGAGGCCGACATGGGCGAATTTGCCGGAAAAGTCATCGTGATCACCGGCGGGGGGTCCGGCATCGGATCCGGCACCGCCTTACGCTTTGCGCGCGAGAAATCGCGTGTAGCCGTGCTGGATTGGAACGACTCGAACTCACAGGAAACATCGAATCAGATCCAGGCGGCGGGAGGCGAGAGCTTATTCGTTAAAGCCGACGTCAGCAAATCCGCCGAAGTCCAGCCCGCCGTCAAGTCGATTGTGGAACGCTGGGGAAGAATCGATATCTTGTTCGCGAATGCCGCCGTGCAGATTAACAAACCCCTGGCTGAAACCAGCGACGCCGACTGGGACCAGACTATTGAGGTGAACTTAAAGGGCACTTTTCTTTGTTGCAAGCATGTCATCCCCGTGATGCGTGAACAGAAGCAGGGATGCATCGTGATCTGTTCTTCAGGTCACGCTTTTCAGACTTACCCGAACTACACCGCCTACGCCGCCACCAAGGGAGGCCTGCTGGCCTTCATGCGCGCCGCCGCACTGGACTGCGCCCCTTACGGAATCCGCGTCAACTGCATCATTCCAGGCGCCACCGATTCGCCGCTCTTGCGTTATCACCTGCGCAACTGCCCCGAGGACGAACCGCGGATTCTTGCCAGCATTCCGTTGCACCGTTTCGCCACCCCCGAGGACATTGCCAAAGGGGTCCGCTTTCTCGCGTCCAGCGATGCTTCCTACATCACTGGAACCTGGCTTGCCGTCGATGGCGGCCTTCTTGCGCAGGGCTGACAAGCGCGCGTCATTCCTGAAATCCGATTCTCTCGAATACGGCGATAATCACACGTCAATCAACCCCAAGCTGATCTGGATGGCTTGGTTGACCTTAGCCATTGTCCTGGCGTCAGCCACCCCTAAACATTTGATCAGTCGTTGCCGGTCCACGGTACGGATCTGGTCCAGGCGTATTGCGGAGCGGGCATCAAGACCGTTGCTGCGGGAAGGTTCAATCACAACCTCCACAGGATATGTGACAAGCGATAGCTTGGAGGTCACGGCCGCCACAATCGTCAGAGGGCTGTAGCGATTGCCGATGTCATTTTGGATGATTAGAGAAGGCCGGGTCTTCCGGATCTCGTGACCCACGGTAGGGTCAAAAGAGACCAGATAGAATTCGCCGCGCCTGACGTTAGTTATTTCTTGCCTTTGCGATTGGTGTGAGATCTTTGCCATGCCTCTTCCTCAAGGGGGAACCACTCCAGGGCGATCTTCACACTGTCCTCGGCGTTGGCCTGGTAGCCCGCTTTGAGCTGTTCGCGCAGCATGTGCTTGCCGCGGTCTTCCACGTAATGCAGCACGGCACGGGAGATAAAGCGGCTGCGGTTGCCTCGGCTCGTGACCCGATCGAGGACCGCTAGCGTGCTTTCCGGCAACATAATGTTGATGCGTCTGTTCATGGAGTTTCCAGGTCTAAGAACCTTGCACTGTTAGGGTACACACCTTTAGTATGGACGTCAATCTGGTGAGTCGCCGCTGTGTGTCGCCTCTGGTGTGTCTCTGTTAGACGCACTACAATAGGAGTCCGCCAACAGAGGTCAAGGACCTGTGATTGAGCTCATCGGCGATCTGCGCGTCGGCCTGCGCATGTTGCGTAGGATTCCCACCTTCACCACTACTGCCCTGCTGACCCTGGCGCTAGGAATTGGCGCGGATCCGCTCCCTGCCCTTCGCTCCGAGTAGAGCCCCGCCCGGACCCCGGGCGTTCCCCTTCCCTGCTTTTTCCTTGACACTGGCGCGCGATGATGATAGCCTACTATAGTCGGCTTGTGCAGGTTCCCGTCTGGGGAGGCTATACGCGGGCCGTCCGCAATGAGTCAGTGCGCAGCCGGATGAGAACGGACAAATTGCATATCAAGCCGTTCGCGGCCGAAGAAGCGTTATCCGGAATCGGGGGAACAAAGCGAGAATGTCTATGAAAACAAAGGATCGGCACATAAATCAACCACCCCTAACCCCTCCTTATCTAAGGCGGGGAATTTGCAGGCTCCCCTCCTCAGATGAGGAGGGGTTGGGGGTGGTGGGAGTTTGCGCCCTTTCTGCCTTGGCGCGAAACCGGGTTTGTGATGACGAAAACGACGGAACAAAGCGAGAATGTCTATGAAAACAAAGGGTCGGTGCAGAAATCAACCACCCCTGGCCCCTCCTTATCCAAGGCGGGGAATTTGCAGGCTCCCCTCCTCATATGGGGACGGGTTGGGGGTGGTGGAAGTTTGCGCCCTTTCTGCCTTGGCGTGAAACCGGGTTTGTAATGACGAAAACGACGGAACAAAGCGAGAATGTCTATGAAAACAAAGGACCGGCCTGCACAACTTTCGCGTCTTTCGTGTAGCGCTGACCTTCAGGCCAGCGTCGCATACTGTCACGGACAATTTGCCGACCCAAGGGTCGGCCAGCACATGCCGACCATTCGCTTCGCTCAGGGCAGGCTCTAAAGGTCGGCGCTACGCCGAAGCTAGGACAGGACAAGGCATGATTCTCTATTCCCTATTTACTCCTGCTTCGGTAGAATTTCCATGGAGCAGGTAAATGCCCCTGAGATGTTCAGGGACGGCAGTGTGACGCAAAAATGAAGATCGCCATTGCGGCAGATCATGTCGGCTTCGCTTTGAAGCAGCAACTCCTCGATTATTTGAAAGGCCAAGGCCTGGAAGTAGAGGACTGCGGTCCTTCAAACGCCGAGAATGTCGACTATCCCGACTTTGCGGAGAAGGTTGCCGCGCAGGTGGCCGCGAAGCAGGCCGACTGCGGCGTGCTGGTGTGCGGAACGGGCATCGGGATGATGCTGGCCGCCAACAAGGTGCTGGGCATTCGCGCCGTGGCGGCCAACGACACGCTTTCCGCGCGCATGGCGCGCGAGCACAACGACGCCAATGTCCTCACCCTGGGGGCGCGTATGATCGACGCCGCCAACATGCGTCAGATTGTTGACGCGTGGCTCTCCACACCCTTCGCCGGAGGCCGCCACCAGCGCCGCCTACAAAAAATCGAAGCTCTTGACCAACGCTATCATTCGGAGAGGCAACCATGAACCATACCCTTCCTTTGCGCGAGGTTGACCCTGAAATTGCTCAGGCCCTCGACCACGAGGTCGACCGCCAGGCCCGGACTCTCGAACTGATCGCCTCGGAAAACTTCGTCAGCGAGGCGGTCCTCGAAGCGCTAGGTTCCGTGATGACCAACAAGTATGCCGAAGGCTTGCCGGGCAATCGCTATTACGGTGGGTGCGAATTTGTGGACGTGGCCGAAACATTGGCCATCGAGCGCGCCAAGAAACTCTTTGGAGCCGAGCACGCCAACGTGCAAGCGCACTCCGGCAGTCAAGCGAACCAAGCCGTTTACATGACCGTGCTGAAGCCCGGCGATACCATGCTCGGCATGAGCCTGGCGCACGGCGGACACCTCACGCACGGCCACCCGCTTAACTTCTCAGGCAAGATGTACAAGATCGTGTCTTACGGAGTGCGAAAAGACACCGAGACGATTGACTACGACGAGGTCGAGCGCCTGGCGCAGGAGCACAAACCGCGGCTGATCGTCGCCGGGGCCAGCGCCTATCCGCGCCTGCTGGACTTCGCCCGGCTGGGCGCCATCGCCAAACAGAGCGGAGCGCTGCTGATGGTGGACATGGCGCACATCGCTGGGCTCATCGCGGCGGGCCTCCACCCTAGTCCTTTTCCACATGCCGACTTCGTCACCACCACCACCCACAAAACCCTGCGCGGCCCGCGCGGCGGCGCCGTATTCTGTAAAGCGCAGCATGCCAAAGACCTGGACAAGACCGTTTTCCCCGGCATCCAGGGGGGACCGCTGATGCACGTGATCGCCGCCAAAGCCGTCTGCTTTAAGGAAGCTCTGCAGCCGGACTTCCGGGAGTATCAGCAACAGATCGTGCGCAATGCTCGCGCCATGGCCGAGGCCCTGGCCCGCAAAGGTTTCCGCATCGTTTCCGGCGGCACGGACACGCACTTGATGCTGGTGGATGTCTTCTCACAAAACGTAACCGGAAAGCAGGCCGAAAAGGCCCTCGGCAACGCCGGCATCACCGTCAACAAGAACGCCATTCCGTTCGATACCAACCCGCCCGCGGTCGCCAGCGGAATCCGCATCGGAACGCCCGCCGTCACCACTCGAGGCCTGAAGGAGCCGGAGATGGAAATCATCGCGGAGTGGATCTCCCAGGTGCTGCACCATATCGAAGACGAATCAGTCCAGCAGCGCATCTGCCCCCAGGTCGAAGCCCTGACGGAGAAGTTTCCGCTCTATGAAAAGCGGCGTCATGCCGAGACAGTGCGAGTATAGTTTGAGATGATATGAGACAAGTTATTATCTACCCAGGTGAGGACGGCTACTGGGTCGCTGAGTGCCCCAGCCTCCCAGGTTGTATCAGCCAAGGGAAGACCCGCGAAGAAGCTGTCCAGAACATAAGAGAAGCGATTCGGGGTTATCTCACAGCACTCACAGAGGACGGCTTGAAACCCTAGGAGTCTGCAATATACATCAGAACCAGCGGTAAGCGTCTTTTCTATGTCCTACGAACTCGATCTTGATCAAATGGTCGACCTTGAAAACTTTGTACACGATCCTATAGGATCCAGCGACTCTGAGACGAAAACGGCTCTCCGGGCCGCTCAGCTTTCTGGTCCCCTGCGGAAAGGGATCCGATATGAGCCCTGCCAGTGTTCGAAGCACAACCGACCGAACATCGGGCGGAAGCCGGTCCACATCTTTCTCAACCGAACTCCTGTACCTAATCTCCCAGTTCATGCTTGTATTTCTTGAGCAGCTTCTCTAACGGGTAGGTGGGCTCATCGCTGCGGGCGTCACAGATCAAGTTGAGGGCCTCATCTTCACTGAGCGGGTTCTTCTTGTAAGGAGTTCTGGCGCGCTCGAGAACGGCCGCGACACCGGGCACGTCCGCAATAGGACGCAATTGGGGGAAAGGATGGAGGTGTTCGTCAACAGCGGGGACCGGGTTCTTCAGCCGCCGGACCTTCTTCGTTATGCGTCCTCTTTGCTGCCTTGGCATGTGTTCATTCTACCCCGGACCATCACGCGCGGGCAACAGGGGGATTCGCGGTTCAACCCCCGTCGCACCTTCAGAGCGCTATTGCTCTCTTTCCCCCGCTTTGAACAGCGTCCACGGACCGGCCTTCATATCATGCAGCAACGGTGCTTGCCAGGCGAATTCGGGATGCGCTTTCAGAAAAGGCGCAACGAGAAAGTCGTCGCCGCACGGGTGGCCAACGTGGGCGTAGAAGCTCATAGCCTTTGCCATCGTACCGTCCATGGCTTTTCCCTGTAATGCGCCACCGGGGAAATAAGGCGGCCATTCCCAAACCTCGATGCCGCGCGGAGAAGCATCCACATGTCCGCAGAGGGCGCGTTCGTTGGCGTCCACTCTTTTCTCGTAAGAGTCGTAGTGATCGGCCATGAACTTCTCCGCCATGCTCACGTCGATCTTGCCCTTTGCCTCTTTCATTAACTGCTCCCAGCGGACGCGCCGTGCGTTGGGAGAGGTGTCGAGTTTGGTGGGATCGAAGCTCGTGTCTTTAGCGATCACTTCGGGATCACGGGCGAAATTCGATCCCACGAAGTAGCCGTTCTTGCTGTGCCAGACCCGGTACGCCTCGAGGCCCAGCTCGAACTGAGCGATCTCTCCGGTCTTGTTATCGCCGAGCAGCCAATCGTTGGCGTAGCCGCCGTTATTACCCTCCAGCATGATGCTGGTGTAGTCATCGATTGAGGCTGCGTATTGCAAGGCCTTGCGGGAGCGCATGAACTCCGGCTTGCCGTTCGGGTTCCAGCCGGCGAATTGCGTAATCGTCGTCTCGGTCACCATAATGCCGCTCGAGTTCACGCCGAAATCATCGTCGCTGGTGATGACACCGGGAAAACCGTCCATCAAGATGCGATAACCTTGCTGCGGCACGATATCAAAGATGATGCGCCAACGCTCACCATCCAGGTAGCTGGTCCAGTTGTTGTGGGCGATCACGATCTTGTGGTCGCGCGTGTAACCGCCGGTCGCCACAAAGGCGCTGCAATTCCCGGGACTCACCAGGTGCGGAGCGCCGGCCACCTTGTGCTGCGAGTTGTACCAGGGGACGTAATAGTCTGGCAGTTCTTCGAAGGCGTTCAGGGCCACTACGTCATCGATATCCATTGAGACCCCGCGCGCCTTCAAGCCCTCCACGATTCCCGCAAGCTCCTCCTGGTATTCCTGGTCAATGTGCGGCCAAAGCATGTCGTGCGCGGCGCGGCGAAAGAAATCCCAATCCTTCCGGGTATCGTGTGTGTCCAGGAGCTTGATCGCTTCAAAGGCATCTGCGATTTCAGGGGCCAACAGGTAGCCGTGCTGAAAGCCAATGTCGCCCGGCGTTCCTTCCAAGTGAACGTAAATCCACCCGCCCTTTTCAAATCGATAGGCCGGCTTCAGACGAGGCTCGGCAGCCTCGCCGGCCGCTTGTAGGTTCCTAGTAGGGGCACGCCATAGCGTGCCTCGGCTTGGCTGACGGACAATGAGGGAGCACATTAGCAGTAGCGAAAAGCTAACAAGCAACCCTACACGACGTGTGTTCGAGCGTCTTTGCATTTTCACCTCGGTCAATGAACGGGTAGGGGCAACCCCTGTGGTTGCCCTGGACGGCCACAAGGGGCGCCCCCACATTCACTGATTCTCCATCATAGCGCCCGCGGCAGCGTAGCCGCTTTGGACAGCGCCTTCGATGGTGGCCGGCAATCCGGTCGCAGTCCAATCGCCTGCAAGGAAGAGGCCGCCAATCGGCGTCCGTGTGGAGGGGCGCAATTCCTCGGCTTCCCAGGTCGGCGAGAAGGTGGCGAATCGCTCCTTGATTACGAGCGAATGCAGCAAGCGGACTCGGCCCGCCTCCGGGAAGAAGTCGCCAAGCTCGCGAAGCGCCGTGGCCAACAACTCTTCTTTGCTTGTGGCAATGTGGCGATGCGCCCCGCTCAATACCAGCGAGACATAACCATCACCACGGTCGAAGATTTTACCCTTATTGAACAGCCATTGAATAGTCGCGCCGCGCAACCCGGCGAAATCAAGATCTGTAATGGCACGGTCGAACCAGAGGTTAATAGAGATGATCGGCGCCGGCCGCAGGAGAGCCAGCGAGCCAAACAAAGGCCCCCGGCGCAGCAATTCGTCGGGCAATAACGCCTCAAGCTGGAACGACGGCACCGCGCTCACGACGCTTTCCGCTTCAATCCGCTCGCCTGTGGAGAGGAGCACGCCCCGGCATTGCCCTTCGGAAACCAGCAAGCCGGCCACGCCCCGGCCGCATTCGACACGCCCGCTTTTAGCGCGAATGAAATCTGCGGCAGCATCGACGTAGACTTCGCTCAAGCCCACGCGGGCTACCCCCAGGCGGGAATCCGCTGGGGAGGTGAAGAGCGCCAGCCGCAGCACGCGCTCGAAGAGCGCCGCGTTCGCGATGTCGGGATCCTCGTTGAGCGCGGCAATGCAGAGCAAGTCCCAGAAGTTGCGCTGTAAACGCTCGGACTGGCCAAGCTGAGTCAGCCACTCGCACACGCTCAGTTGCTTCGGGCGGCGCTGGGCCTCCTCGGTCCGCCGGAGCGCTATTCCCAAACGCAGGACTTCCAATTTCTCGCGAAGGGTGAAACTCCCGGAGCGAAGCACGCCGAGCAGCACGTGCCAGGGCGATGGCAGGTCAGGACACTGGAGGCGCGAGAGGCGCCCATTTCGGTCGAGGAACTGGACCGTCAAGCGTTCTTGAAAACGCACGCGATCCAGTGTTCCGATCGTTGACAGGAAGCGAATCGTCGCGTGGTAGCAGCCCATGAAGATGTGCTGGCCGTTGTCCACCACGGAGCCTGTTGTGGGATCAACAAAGGAGCGCGCCCGCCCGCCCAGATACGGCTTCTGCTCAAGCAGGCGCACACGGCAGCCGCCTTCCGCCAATGCGACACCTGCCGCGAGGCCCGCAAAACCGCCGCCGATGATAAGGGCTTCCACAGGAGTCAGGAGTCAGGAGTCAGAAGTCAGGAGTCAGAATTCGAGCCTTGACAGTCTGATTCTACCTGAATTCGCGAGTAGAATGGCCCGCGAAGCTTTAGGCGTTACCGAGTTGTGACCTAACGCGAGAACCGACCGATTCTGACTCCGGACTCCTGAATTCTGACTCCTGTCCTTAAAACGTGAACTTGATCGCCAACTGGATTCCCCGCGGCCCGCCGCCTCCGATGAAGGGATTGCCTTCTCCTACATCACCCGTGGCAGTGGTGGGCAGGAAGCCCTCGCACGCGCCGTTGCTGGGGTTGATCCCCACGCTATCACAGGCGGCAAAGAAAGTCGGCAAGAAGGGATTAGTAAAGTTCGGGTGATTCACGATGTTGAAGAAATCAGCGCGGAATTGCACTTTCAGCCGCTCCCCGACGGGCGTGTCCTTGTAGAGGGCAAGATCCCACTGTTTGAACGGCGGACCGAAGAGGGAATCGCGGTCCTCAGTGCCGTCGTGAAAGCCTCCCGTGCAGGTGTCGAGCGCGCTCGACCAGGTACAAGGCACCTTATAGGCGGAAAGGTTAACGACGGCGTTGGGAAGGCTGGTTCCCGCATAGGGATTGCCGATCACATCGGGACGGGGAAAGTACTCGCCCGTGCCGTCCCAGTTGCCGCTGAAATCAAAGTTGACCTGGAAGGGTTGCCCGGTCTGCAATGTCAAGACACTGTCGACAGCCCATCCTCCGCCAAGCTTCGACCAAAGTCCGGTGCTCGTCGGCGAGGGAAGCTTATAACTGGCCATCCAGGTAAAACGGTGGCGCACGTCGAAGTTGGAATTGCTGCGTTCGAGATCGGGACGGTAACTGTCGTTAGGCTGCGAGGCATTGGGCTCAAAATCCAGGCCGTCACTGGCGTTATCAATCGAATGGGAATAGTTGTAATTCAGCGTCGATTCGAAACCGTGGAAGTTGCGAATCCGGAGCTGTGTCTGGAGCGAGTTGTAAACCGAATTGGCCGAGGTCTCCAGGTAGTTGATGTAGCCGTATTGCGGGTAGGGAAGGTCGACGGTTACTCGCGATAGGGTCTGGTTGATGTCGCGGTAGCGGAACAAATGATGGCCTTCTGATCCGACATAGCCGACCTGCAAGACCGCCTTCTTCCCCACCTGCTGCTGAATATTCAAATTGTAGTTCAGCATGCGTGGTGTGCGGAGGCTTCGGTCCGCCGCGAACAGATTCGACGAGGTGCCGAAGTCGCTGAAAATGGGCTGTCCGGAGACAATCTGAGGGGTGACGGCGCCGCTGGAGAGAATAGGTTTGGGTCCGATATCGTTGTAAGCGACTCCGATGGTGGGCGCGTTATAGGGCACCTGGCCGAGAAAGAAGTCCTGCGAAAACAAGTCATAGAATAAACCGGCGCCGGAGCGAATCACCGTTGTCCCTTTGCCCGTAACATCGTAAGCCAGGCTGACGCGCGGCGCGAAGTTCCGGTAATCCGGCTGGTAGAGGCTCGAAAGACCATTCGTACCCACCTGGCTTAGCACACCGTTGGAAGGGTCGAAGTTCGAAAAAAGGTCATTCTTCTCCGTGATCACCCCGAAGAAGTCCCAGCGCAGTCCATAGTCGAGAGTAAGGCGGCGATTGGCGCGGAAGCTGTCCTGGAGGTAGAAGGCATGTGAGTCCTCGTAGGTGTTACGGTTGGTATCGCCCTCGAGGATACTACCGCCGGTGGGAATGCCCTGCAAGAAATCAGTCAAGCTGTCGAATGAGAGGCTGCCGCGGAACCCCTCATCGAAGAACTGATGCACCGTCGTGCGGCGAAACTCATATCCGAACTTCACCGCGTGCTTGTTGAATTTCCAGGAGAAATTGTCGATGAACTGCCAGTTGACGTCGGTGCGGCCCCGAGGATCCGCGGGGCTTGCTCCGAAGGTTGTGAAACCTGCGATGCTGATGGCAGGCAGGCCATAATCCTGGGTGCCGGCGCCGGTATCAAGACCGATAGAAGCGGCATTGAAGGCGCCGTCCTCAGGAAGGAAGGTTTCGTAAAAGCGGTTATAGCCGAAGCGCACTTCGTTGACCTGGGTGAGCGAAAGGGTCGTAAGGTAGGAGACAGAGAGTAGATTCACATTGGTCGGCGTGACGGTGTTGTAGCCAGGCAGGTCGCCGGTGTGGCCAAGTCCCAACGGAAAGCTTTGATTGCTGGTCGAGTAATAGTAGCGTGCCGTCAGCAGGTTCTTTTCGTTGAGGTTGTAGTCCGCCTTGGCGATGACGCTGTTCACGCTGTTGAAGATGTTGGTAGTAGCCGAGACATTGTTGACGACCGCGCAACTGTCCGGCGTGGAGGAATTTGCCGTGGGCCACGGACTGAGTTGCAGAAGGCTGGCGATGACGGGATTGACGCCGATGCCCTGCGCCGCCAGTGCGCCCTCGGCCTGGGCGATGTTTCCTGGCGAAGGAACACACGCCGTGCTGTTCAAGCCTCCGGTTTCGCGCTGGCCTTCGTAGTCGCCGAAGAAAAAAGCCTTGTTCTTGACGATCGGGCCGCCCACGGAGCCTCCGAACTGGTTGTTGTGGAAAGCGGTTTTGGGAATCGGCGCGGGGTCGAAGAAGTTCCGGGCGTCGAGCGCGTCGTTGCGCAAATAGTCGGCCGCCGTGCCGTGAATCTGGTTGGTGCCGGACTTCGTGACGATGTTGATCACCGCTCCCGCGTTGCGGCCGTATTCGGGAGGGAAATTGGAAAGCACCGCAAGTTCGGCCACCGCGTCCACCGGCAAAATCGTCGCCGGAGTACCAAAGACCCCCGCCTGGTTGATGGCGGGGTCGTTGCGGTAGCCGTCGTTCATGTCGGTGCCGTCAAGCAGGAAATTGTTGGCTCGTCCTCGGGCTCCGTTCACAGAAAACTCGCCGAAAGAGCCGGGAGAATCTGTGATCTGGTCGGGGCCGCCGGTCACGCCGGGGTTGAGGTAGATCAGCTTCGTGTAATCGCGGCCATTGACGGGTAGATTCTCGATTTGCGAGGACGCGACGGTGCCGCCGAGCGTGTCCTCGGTGGTGGTTACCAACGGCACTTCCGCTCTTACTTCCATACTTAACGTCTGTTTGGCGGGCGTGAGAGTGATGTCGACGCGCTGTTCGGCGGCCACATCCACGCGAACGTCCGCCTGGCTGACGGGTGTGAAGCCCTCGACGGCGACGCGCACGGTGTAGGCACCAATGGGCAACTCAGGAATGGAAAAGTTGCCGGACGCGTCCGTGGTCGTGGAACGAGCCACGCCGGTGGGCTGATTCGTCGCCATTACGGGGGCATTCGGGATTGCGGCGCCGCTCTGATCAAGCACCGTCCCAACTATCGAGCCGCGAAAGCTCTGGCCGTAAAGGGGCAGAATCGTGGCGAGGCTAATGAGTGCTAAAACAATGAAGGGACGGATCCGAAGTACCGTTCTAGTCCAGAACTCTTGACTACAGGACGCAATCATACAGTTCTCCTGTTGGTGGGCGCTGTGGCGCACGGCCTCAGCAGCAGATTGTGCAGATCAAGGACAACGGGTGAGTGTGCACCCTTCAGTCGCCATGATATGCCATGCCCCGGAATGAGCGAGATGGATTATTTTTATGGTGGCGATAAAGAGGAATCCTTGGCGTAGGGGCAGCCCTTGCCGCCGTCCGGGGTAACCACAAGGGTTGCGGCTTCCGGTTTGGGCCTGTGATTCCGAGCGCAGCGAGGAATCTCGCTCTGTGATGTGCAAGGGCGGATGGAGGCCGAGATGGCTAATGGGGGCGGACAGAACGAACAGCAGAGCAAGATTCCTCGCTGCGCTCGGAATGACACGGCGGAGGGCCGGCCACGTCTCGCAGAAGACCGCTTCACGACTTGAGGGTGACCGTCAGCGATTGACCGGGTACGATACGAATTCCATGGTCAAACGCAACGACGCGCAGTTTCCCGTCTTCGCGCAGGGTCGCTGCCAAGGATTCTTGACCGAGGCGTGCGGAAGCTGTTTTCCGTGGCACCTTTCCGTTCCCCGCCAAAGCCAGGCTCGCCAAGGTCAGCGAGCCTTCCTGCACCTGAACCTCCACCGTGTGGCTGGCGGTGCTGACCGCCTGAGTGAACTGGCCCCATCCACTGGGGGCTGACCAGAAGCAACGGAAGTTCGGGGCGCGCAAGCGCGGCGCCAGCGTCAGCTTGCGGTCGACGCCGGAGTAGTGAAACCCGCTCAAAGCGACCACCAGCGCCCACGCGGACATGGCGCGCGCGTAATGATGGCCGCATTCCGGCTCATTCCAGGGGTTGCGGCGCTCGCCGTCGTGGCGGAGGCGCGCGCTTTCCACCACCGCCTGCGCCTCCGCGGTCATGCCCTCAAACCCCAAATGGGCCGCAAACTGGTACTCCTCGCCGGTCCAGCTTTCTGCGAAGTAAGGGAACGGGATTTCGGGGCGTTTGCCGTGAGGATAACTCGCCACCAGCACACCGCCGTCGTCATTCAACGCGTAAGTGCGTTGTACGCACTCGTGCTCGCTCAAGTTGGGCACATAGTTGTAGCGGAACACCGATTTCATGGCATTGAGTACGTGTTCCTCATCGAGCAGGTACCCGAGTCCCGCCACATGCGCCATGTATTGGCCGAGCAATTGGTCCACCAGGCAGGCTTCTCCCATCTGGTAGTCCGGTTTCTCCGGGTTGGCCGCGCCCATGCCGACCAGCACTCCGGGAAACACTTCTTCCTTGGGCCGTCCCTCGATTTTCTGCGTGTAATACTCCCCATTGAAGAGATTGGCGTCGATCCATTTGCTGCCATTCTCGAAGAGCCGGCGATACTCGACTGCCGAGTCTTGGTCACCCATCGCGCGCGCCATCTCTTCTCCGGCGCGCAAGGCGCCCAGGTACCAGACACCACAGAGAGGATTCGGGCCGTAGAACTCGACGTCGTAAGTGTTGTGCTGAACGCCCTCCGCCACTCCGTCCCGGTTCGCGTCCCAGCCGCCCTTGATCCAGGCGAACTCGAGCGCGCGTTTGGCATTCGGCCACAGGCTGCGCAGCCACTCCGTGTCGCCGGAGAGTTGCCAGTCCCGGTAGAGCTTCATCAGGCATCCCATCTGGCCATCCGCGGCTGCCTTATCCCAGATTTTCTTTCCATCCGGCAGATAAGATCGGAAACCCATCAGCCCGTCTTCACGCGTGTTGCGCAAAAACTCGGATTCCCGGAGAGAACGAGCCAGCGAGGGAAAGACAAAAGCTGTCGTCTGCTCGTAATTCCACACGTGGGTGCAGCTTCCGTGGCAGCACCCCGATTGGTTGTTGCAACCCTCGAAGGCGTGGAATTCGCCGTCCGCAGTGCGGAAGGCAGTGTTGGTGCGCAAGGTAGAGAGGTTGCTGAGCGCCGCGTCAAGCACCGCGGGGGGCAAGGTTGAAGATTCCATTGCGGACGCGAAGCGGCGGCTGCGTTCTTCGAGCGAAGGGAGATGCTCCGCCGCGTGCTGTGCGACAGCCCAAGCGTCCGCGAAGCTCTGGCAATAGCAGTTACCCACCGCAGCCGCTTTCTGGTCGTCTTCGGGCGGAGGCCATCCGCAGCGCTCCGGGGTACGGTTGGGGAAATGCCACGCAAGCAGAAAGGTCACGAATGCTTCGCCGCCCGCAGGCAACGATTGCGTAACCGCAATCGAACCTACGGGACTGATGGCAGGTGAGTCGCTCGTGAGCGCTCCGTCATCCGAGAAGTCGTCCCAGAAGGTTAGCGGCCCGTCCCACCACTGCGTGCGCGTCCAACCGCGCAGGTAGGAAACCCCGGCTTCCGGCGAGCCCAGCACGCCCAGGAACATCGAGCCCTTCAACGGATCGGTCGCGGGCAAAAAGGGGTTGTCCATGAACAGGCCCGCCACTCCTTCAGCGCGCCGAAAATTGGCTTGTCTCCCTTCCTTTCCCACGGGGTTCTCGAGGCTGAAGGCGATGCCCACCTTCACTGCTGCTTTGGCAGGGTTCTTCAGCTTGTAACGGAGCACCGCAAGGGGTAGTCCAGAGGCTTCCGCGTCCAAGGGCACAAGAGGGTTGAACGCTTCCAGATTGACAAGGACAGGCAGCGCCTTGTCTTCGAATTCCAGACGCGCAAACGGGTAGGCGCCTATGAATCGGGCGGAAGCAAGACGCGGCAGTCCCGGTACGTTCTCCGACCCCAGCCCGCTCGGTCCCTCGTAGGGCGGCTGGATACGTGCTTCCAGGACCCGGGCCACCGGCTTATTTCCTTCCGCCTGCGCCCAGATGGCGGGAAAACAGTAGTCTGGGCTATTTCCCTTGTCAGGCCGGTTAAAGATCTCCCAGTCGCGCAACTGCCCCCGGCCCCCCAGCGAAATCGTGCCGGTGCCGATTCCGCCCAGCGGGAAAGCAATCATCTTCAGATTCCGCCCGCTGAAGGTTCGTGGGAAAGAGATGCGGCTTCGAACCACCCCCTGCCCATCCTTAGCCAAGGCGGGGAGTTTGGCCGTTGCCTTTTGCGCGGCGCCAGGCTGCTCCTGCCCTGGCATCGCTCGAGCGCTGCCCGCCAATGCGCCGCCCGCCGCCACCTTTTTCAGAAACTCCCGCCGCTCCAGCTTCCCGTTTTTCCTTCGTGTGGCCACAGTGCCCTCCTGTTTGGCGTGTGAATGGGCGGCCCTTGTGGTCGCCCTTGCGCGGCCGCAAACCGCCTGCACACAACTGCCCTCAAATTCCGTTCAGCGGAATTGTTATAGGCCAACGGACGACGAAAGACAACTATTGAATGGCGCGCCAGCAGGCAAAAAGCGTATGCTGAGGTTATGAGAAAATGCGCTGCGCCAGCCACCAAGAGGATTGCGTCAGGAAATGTCCGCGAGGGAGGTCGGACGCACATGGCAATGTCACTCAACACCGAGCAGGAACGTATCGTGGAAGAAGAGTTGCGCTCCGGACGGTACACGAGTGCTGAAGAGGTCATTTCGCAAGCGTTGGTGGCACTCCGCGAACAGGCTCGCAACCACGTGGCCAAGCCAAGAGAGGCCAGGAGGCGGGCGGTGCGAAGTATGCTTGAGTTTGCTGAGAAGAACCGCACCCGGCTCCAGGACATCTCCATCAAGGACCTTATCCATGAGGGCCATCGGTTGTGAGCCAATGGGTGATCGACGCGTCTCTGGCACTTCAATGGTTTTTGGAGGACGAGTCAGACCGCGGTTATAGCTTGGCCGTCCTCGCCAGGTTGGAGGACAACGAGGCAGTTGTACCCATTCTCTGGTTCTACGAAGTCGGCAACGGCCTGACGATGGCCCATCGCCGCAAGCGCATCACACTCCTCCAAGTGACTGAGTATCTGGGCAAAGTGGAGGCCCTTCCAATCCAGGTCATAAGCCAGGGGACCGAAACCATTCTGCAACTTACCCACCTCGCGCAGGCGCATTCACTGACCAACTACGACGCCTCTTATCTTGACTTAGCATCGCGACTCCATCTGCCTCTGGCGAGCACCGACAGGAGTCTGAGGCGCGCTGCCCAAGCTGTCGGCGTTGAGATGGTGGCCCCGTAGACTTCACACCCCTGCTTCGCAATGGTTCTTTGTAGGCTCTTCGCCACGCGACTGACCCCTCACCCGGCCCGCGACGGCTGGTGAAAGCGCCGTCGCGGGCCACCCTCTCCCCACGGGAGAGGGCTAGCGCTCAAGCTGGGGCTCGTCACTCGTCACTGCCCTTGCGCAGCTTGCCAGCAGATTATGGATCGCTGTGGCAACTCCTTCCTTCGCACCGTAGACTGACGAGCCGGCAACCAGCACATTCGCCCCGGCCTCGACGACGAGCGGGGCGGTCTCGTGATTAATTCCGCCATCGACCTCGACCTCGCAATCTAGCCCGCGTTCTCGGATGGCGCTGCGGACCTGTCGGATTTTGGGGAGGGTCTCGAAGATGAAATCCTGGCCGCCGAATCCCGGATTGACGGTCATGACCAGGACCAGTTGCAAGCTGCCCAAAACCTCGGAAAGCGTGCCGGCCGGGGTTGAGGGATTGATGGCCACGCCGGCTTTCTTGCCGAAGTGGTGAATGTGCTGGATGGCGCGGTGCAGGTGCGGCGTGGCTTCCTGGTGGACGATGATGGTATCGGCGCCCGCCTTGGCGAATCGCTCAATGAAATCCTCCGGCGGTTCGACCATGAGGTGAGCCTCAATGGCCAGGCGCGTCAACGGGCGCAGGCTCTCAAAAGCCAGCCTGCCGAAAGTAATGTTGGGAACAAAGCGGCCATCCATTACGTCGATCTGGAATCGGTCGACGCCGGCCTCCTCTATTGCCCGCACCTGCCCGCCCAAGTGTGTAAAGTCCGCAGAAAGTATGGAGGGCGCTACGTGGATCACGACTCGCCTCGCGTGGCCAGACTGAGTTTTCTCGCCGCGGCCTCATCCAGAAACCAGCTCAAACTCCCCTCCACCGGATGAATTCGTTGGGCCGGCAACTCTCCTGGCGGCCCTTCCAAAACCTTGCGCAGGGTTTCCCCCTTGTCAGCTCCAGCCACCAGGAAAATAACATGGGCTGCGGTGTTGAGCAATGGAAGGGTCATGGTCAGGCGGCTCATCCCCAGCCTCTCAACGCGGTTCGGGCAAACCCAGAGGCTTTGCTCCTCGAGCGCCGCAGTTCCGGGAAAAAGCGAAGCGGTATGCCCGTCCGGGCCCATGCCCAGAAAGACGATATCCAAGCGCGGCCTGAGGCCGTCCTGCGGTTGGAGAACGCGCGCCAGTTCGTGGGCGTAATCGCGCGCCGCCCCCTCGAGGTCCGGTTCTTCGGCGTGCATACGGTGGAAGTTTTCCGCCGGTATCTCGCCGCTATCCAGAAGAGCTTCACGGATCATGCGATAGTTGCTGTCCGGGTGGTCAGGCGGAACGCAGCGTTCGTCCACTTGAAACAATTGAACGTTATTCCATTCAATCCGCCCCAGCAGGGCACGTCCCGCCAGAATTTGATAGAGCAGGCGTGGCGTTAATCCGCCGGAGAGCGCGGCATAGAACGTCTTGCCCTCGATGAATTTCAGGCGCGCCAGGTCCTCAAAAGCGCACGCCGCCGCCCAACTCAAGTCTTCAAGCGTTGAGAAGACCTTTACGTCATTCTTAACCATTCCCACCTCATGAGCTAATCATTCGCGCCACCATACTCAGAGCCTCTTCGTAGAGCCGGTCCCGAACTCCTAACTTCAGTTCCTCATTCAGAATCTCGGCCTCATCCAAGACCTCAAGACGCACCGAGCGCCCAATCGGCGCTAACCCGGGCACCTCGGCCGAGGTTTTCACTACTTTCCCGTCCGGTCCTCGCGAAAAAGAAAATCTGGCGGCTGACGCTCCCTCGGCAATCAACTCAATGGTGAAGCACACACCACAGGGGTTGTCAACTCTTCTGAAGCTCCGCTCAACGACTACCGTGCCGTTGGCGGACTTGAAATAAAAAGTTCGCGGCTGGGATGCGTCCTTCCGCTCACACCTTAGAAGGTGCCATCCCAGCCGGCTCGCCAGCCACGCCGAGAGCAGCAAGCCCTGCGCGCGTTGGGTCACCAGCCGCGCGGAGTCCTGCTCATACTCGATACGTACTCGCGTCAGGCGGTCCAGGTAGGGTCGCCTTTCCGGGGAGTCGAATCCTTGAGCTATGAGCTGTCGCCAGGGCGTGATGCGGTTCCAATTCAGGTCCGTCAACTGGATTTTTCCGGCGACCTTGTGAAGCCACGCGGCGAGATCCTGCAAATGCGTCGTGCCAGGTGAAAATCTGGCAGAGTCCACGATGACGTGCTGTGTCACACGCAAGATGTCGTCGAAATAGACAGGCGGCGAGAAACCGGCAGCCCGCCACCAGAGGAAAATCGGCAAGCCGGAGACCGTCAACGGCAGAACCACGCTGGGCAGTCCTCTCCCCGCTTCTCCACGGGCGCGGATGGTGATCTGCTCGCTGCACACCTGCTTCTCGCCCGCCACCGGAAGATGGCAGTGCGCGGAAACCCAGGCCTCGAGTCCGCTGGAAGCGGCATGAGGTTCCAGCGTCATGATGATTGCGCGGCACGGGTTCTGACGAGTCACTTCCGCCACCAGGTTAGTCACCTCGTACGCCGCCTCGTCACTCTCAACGTAGATGAGCAGAGTGAGGGTGCAGGCACGCGTCACCGCGCTCTCAGCCGTAGGATCTTCCGCAGCCGTCCGCCACAGTGCCGACAGTTCTGCTTCTAAGTTCGACACGTCGACCGGCCGTGCCTCGCCTAAGCCAACAGGTTCGATTATCCCTGCCATCGAGTCTCCAGGCCTTCTTCTTTTTGCTTTCTTCTTTCTGCTTTCTGCCTTCTGATTTCAAATCCCAGATTTCAGATTTCAGATTTCTGCCTTCTTCACACCCTCTGCCACTGCCGTCCATCGCGCTCGATCAAGGCGTCGGCCTCGGCCGGCCCCCACGATCCAGCCGCGTAGGTGGCGAGTCCCTTTGATCCTTCTTCTCGCCAACGGGCAAGGATCGGGTCCACCAACTCCCACGAAAGCTCCACCGCGTCACTGCGATTAAACAGCGTTGCGTCGCCCAACATGCAGTCCAGCAGCAGGGTCTCATAGGCCGTTGGGGGCGGGGCGCCAAACGATTCACCGTAGCGAAACATCATCTGCACCGGCCGGATCTGCATCGTGGCGCCGGGAAGCTTGGCACAGAATTTCAGCGAAATCCCCTCGTTTGGCTGAACGTTAACCGAAAGGACGTTGGGCTCGAGGCCATCCGATCCAGCGCCCTTGAAAAGCAGGTGGGGCACGCGCCGGAACTGAATGGATATTTCAGAAACTCGCTTCGCCAGGCGCTTACCCGACCGCAAGTAAAAGGGGACATCCGCCCAGCGCCAATTATCGATGTAAAACTTGACGGCGGCATACGTCTCCGTCACCGAAGTGGGTGAGACCTTCGCCTCGCCTCGGTAGGCCGGAACCTTCTTCCCCCCAACCCAGCCTGCCACGTACTGCGCACGCACGGTGAATTCGTCGATCTGCTCGGCCGTAAACGGCCGGATCGCACGCAGCACTTTGGCCTTCTCATCGCGAACGGAAGTGGCATCGAAAGTCGCCGGAGGCTCCATCGCCACCAGACTGAGGAGTTGCAGAACGTGGTTTTGAATCATATCGCGCATCAGGCCCGCTTCCTCGTAATAGGAACCGCGATTCTCCACTCCCAGGTCTTCCGCCACGGAAAGCTGCACGTGATTAATGTAACGGCGATTCCAAAACGGCTCGAAAATCCCGTTGGCATACCGAAACACCAGAAGATTCTGGACCGTCTCTTTCCCCAGATAATGATCGATGCGGTAGATTTGCTCCTCGCTGAAAACCTCGGTCACCGTTCGGTTCAACTCTCTGGCGTTTGCGAGGTCCCGCCCGAACGGCTTTTCGATGATGATTCGCGTCCAGGATTCCGGCGTCGGCTTGGCCAGTCCAGCCGCCCCGAGGTGCTTCACGATAACCGGGAAAAAGCTGGGTGGTGTGGCAAGATAGAAGAGACGATTTCCGGATGTGCCCCGCTCGCGATCCAGCCGATCCAGCACGATCTTGAGTTGCGCGTAGGCCTCCGGGGTGCTAAAGTCACTGGTAACGTAATAAATGCCCTTGCTGAAACTCTCTAACAATTCATCGCTTTCTGAGGAAAGCTTCAAGTAATTCTTTATGGCTTGTCCCATCTCATCCCGAAAACTGTCGTCCGTGGCCGGCGTCCGACCGCAGCCTATAACTGAAAACCCGGCGGGCAGCATGCGCTCGCGCGACAGGTAAAAGAGGGCGGGAATCAGCTTGCGCTTCGTCAAGTCGCCGGAAGCTCCAAAAATCACCATCGCGCACGGTTCGGGCGTACTGTGGATTCTGATCCCTTCCCTCAAAGGATTGCTCAACGTGGTGGTTTCAGCCATGATGCGACCCCGCGCCTCGGGAAGGGCGGGGCTGAAGCCCCGCCCTTCCGATCTTTTCCAATCGTGGTAAGAAATGTCCTTTAGCCCTTAGCCCCAAGCAACCTGCGAGCACGTTCTACAATATTCGCTGGGTTAAATCCAAAGTGCTCCGCCAGCGCTTTATACGGAGCCGAGGCCCCGAAGCGGTTTATTCCGATTACGTCGCCTTTCGTTCCGACATACCGCTCCCAACCGAAGGGAGTGGCAGCCTCAATCGCCAACC
>JBELAJ010000083.1:0-20199 GCA_049508935.1 Terriglobia bacterium
TGCCGCACCGGAAGATTGTTGTAGTCACGCGCAAAAAACTGCCCGAGCGTCGCAAACCTCGTTAGCTTGCAGCAACTTGCACGTAAAGCGTCACTCCAACTCAATGGTGAACACCCGTTGTAAGCAACATAGATGGACGAAGAACTGTCACCGAGGGCGCTGCCGGTTCACTGGTAGGCGATCGCGTGATTGCTGCCGCTCGACCAGTAACCCTCGTCCGGCGTTGTGCCCGCCGGCGTCCACCACGCCAACTGTGCACCCGAATAGAAGTTTAGTGGGCGCAGAGCCGCGTGCGCCTTGCGAAAGGCGATCATGCCTTTCAAAAAGGCGTTGAAGTTGGATTGATCAGGGTTCCAGGTGTAGTTCAGCCAGTTCGCAATCGAGTCCACGTCGTAAGGATTGTTGTTGCATTGGAGGCTGCGGAGGTATTCGTCCCCGCCGGCCATTAAGGGTGTGCCGGCGCTCAACATGAGAAAGGCAAAGCCGAGGCGTGCGGCAGCCCCCTGATCCGCAGTGACGCCGCCTTGGTCCCAACTGTAGTTCGTCGCGTTGCCTCCGTCGGACGGCCCGTAGGGCCAAAGCTGGTTATTATTAGGGCCGTTGCAGCTATAGAGGTCCTTGAGCGTGAAGCCGTCGTGCACATCCATGATGTTGATCGAGTTCCACGGCGAACGACTGCCAAAAAGGTCAGACGAGCCAGCGAAGCGCGTTGCCAATTGGCCGGTGGTAATGGTCGCCACGCCCAGGTCGTTCTGCGCCTGGCGCAGCGTGTCGCGATAGCTGCCGTTCCACTCTGACCAGCCGGCGGGGAAACCGCCCAACTGGTAGGAATTGCCGCCAATGGCCCAGGGCTCAGCGAAAAGGTCGATGCCGCTGCCCCCGGTAGCGGGACGCTGAGGTAACTCGCGCAGGATGCGATTGAGCGCGGTGTTGCTGTCGGTGCTGCTGAAATTGAAGCAGCCCGCCGTGCAGGTGTTGCCCAGCACCGGAGCGAGGTCGAAGCGGAAGCCATCCACGCCCATGGTGTCGCGCCAGTAGGCCAGCGAATCAACAATGAGATTTTGCGCGACCTGGTTATAGGTGTTGTAGTTGCCGCCTACGCCCGTGTTGTCGTACGAGTACTGCATGTCGGACGTCAGGTCGTAATAAGTGGGATTGTCGAGCCCGCGCCAGAAGAGGATCGTGTAGGTGGACGGATCGTTCGCGTTCCACGCTCCGCCCTCCGCCGTATGGTTGTACACTACGTCGATGTAGACCTTCAGGCCCAGATCATGGAAAGCCTTTACCATGGCCTGGAACTCACTGGTGGGCCCGCCCGCAGCCTTGTTTGACGAGTAGCGGCGATCGGGCGCGAAATAGTTCAAGGTTGAATATCCCCAGTAGTTCTGCCCCACGGTGGAGTTCGGTATGTTGTCGTTGGCGTCGTTCTGCGTTTCCTGCACGGGCAGAAACTCCACGGCCGTGACGCCCAAGCTCGCAAGGTAGGGCGACTTGAAGGCAGCTCCGGCGTACGTGCCCCGCAAGCCGGCGGGGACGCTGCTGTCGTTCTGGGTCAGGCCGCGCACGTTCACCTCATGGATCACATCGTCTTTCTGCGCGCCTGCGGGCTTGGCGCCGATGCTCTGGGCCGCTGGCGACCATAAGATGCTCTTTGGCGTCATATTCCCCGTGTCGATGTTGCGGTGGGCAGCCCCTGAGGCGTACACCGTGCCGTCCGTCCAAGTGGCATTCACCGGGTCATGGCTGATCTCGCGGGCATAGGGGTCGATCAGCAGCTTGTTGGGGTTGAAGCGGTTGCCTTGGGCGTCCACGTCCGAAATAAAGCCGGCACTGGAACCATTGGTCCAACTGCTCGAAAAAGGCCAGTTCGGCCCCCAGGCCCGATAGCCGTAATATACCGGCCCGGTAATGCCGGCTGCCTCGACCGCCGCAACCGACAGGGAACCGGAGAAGATGTTGGTGTTGCTGTCAGGCTCGAGGGTAAGGCGCAGTACCTCTGCTGAACCTATCGGGGAAGCGTAGAGATCAACCTCGATCTGCGAGGCGCGTGAAGAGTAGACACGAAAGATGACGTTGCTTTGTGTGGAGTCGTAGCTTGCGCCCAGCCCGTAGACGTTGATCGCCGCCCCAGTTGGCCGTGCTAGAAACGACAAACAGCCAAGGGTCAGCAGGGCGTGCGCAAATGCAACCCGTGAACGCATGGTTCAAAGCTCCTTTAGAATCGCCGCTGAAATCGTTCCAGTGAATCAAGCTTCAATTCTCCGCGCCACATTTTCGCCACTAGTAAGATAGTGTCGGGCGCGGCGAATTCGTTTCGCGCGTAGGAGCACCACTTGGTCGCATCGTCGGCATGTCCCCCCACCTTCTGCCGGACACCGAAGGTAATTGCTGCGCTTAGAATCTCCGAATGGGTTCATTCGGTGGCAGGTATGAGCCAAACCTTCCCCCTTCTGGGGCCCTCGACTGGCTCCGCTCCCTTATCCCGCGGCTGTGAAGGTGTGATAAAAACGAATTCCAACGGCGGTCTCTGACCGCCCCCTGCGTATTCTCAAGAACATCGACGCTCGGAGAGCGCCACGACAGCCCCTACAAGCGATTTTCTCACACCTTCCGAGTCTCGGGAAGCGCCGTCGTGATTTGGACTTTTGTCGTAGCGTCCCGTCGGCCGGCAAAGGTATGCCGGACAATGCCAAGAGAAATCCGTGACCCCGGCCTTGTGACAGGCGGAGTCAAACCATTCCTTTGGTGTCTTCAGCGGATGGCCTACGCTCCCTGCTCATGCGGGCTGTTGCTGCGTCAGGCAATGGAGCGTGCCGAAACCCAGCACCAGATCAACCGCATGGACGCCCACTACGATACGATCCTTGAATAATTCGCCAAGGAGTCCAAGCGCCAAGCGGTCTTTGGGATCGTTGAAGGTGGGCACCAGCACAGCATGATTGGCGATATAGAAGTTTGCATAACTCGCCGGGAGTCTGCCACCGTCGAAAAAGATCGGGCCGGGCATAGGCAGCGCGATGACCTCTGGCCTGGATCCGTCCTCGAGCCTCAGATCCTGAATGCGCTCCCAGTTTTCGGCGAGCGGGCCATAATTAACATCCGCGGTATTCTCCTCCTTAATAAGAACCAGGGTCTTTCGATCGACGAAACGGCAGATGTCATCGATGTGGCCGTGCGTATCATCCCCGACGACGCCACCCGCAAGCCAGAAGACGTTGGTCGCACCGAGGTAATCGTTGAGCGCGTTTTCAAAGCCTTTTCGGTCTAAGCCGGGATTCCTGACCTGGATATCCGGGTGCAAATAGCACTCTTCCGTCGTCAACAACGTTCCGCACCCGTTGACTTCGATTCCACCCCCTTCGAGGACGAATTCCCGGTTGCCGATATGCGCGTCGAACAAGCGCTTGGAGAGGTGTCTGGCCGCAACTTCAGGCACCTCGCGATCTTTCTTCCAATCAGAATACTTGGCCCAGGCATTGAAATGGAAGTCGACGATGGCGGTCTCCGCCTTTCTGTGCCAGTGGCGCCGAACAAAAATGGGCCCGCTGTCCCGCATCCAGCCGCGATTGGTTGGGTGCCTGATGAACTCGACGCGCCAAGGGTCAGCTCCCGCGCGCTTGAGGTAACGCCGTGCAGTTTTCTCGCCGGCCGCTGAATTGACCAGCATCCTGATGCGCTCACCGGGCGAAATTTTGCGCACGATCTCGCCGTAGACCCAGCGAATAGTATCGAGCTTGTCCGGCCAGTCGGTGGGATTATGCGGCCACGCGAGCCACGTCGCTTCGTGCAGTTCCCACTCCGCAGGCATCGAGAAGCCCATTGAAGACGGCGTGTTTTTCGAAGCTTTCATTCCGTCCCCTCGTGCCACAGGACTACCTCCTCACCCTCACTCCCTCCCCGTCTTAGGGCGTCGCCCCGTATGCGACACCCACCGTAAGAAGCCAAGAACGATGTATAATAACTCATGCCAAAGAATGTGATCCACATCTCGGAGGCGGACGCTGCGAGTGATTTTGCCTGGCTGCTGAAACGCGTGCGCACGGGCACGGAGGTCATTATTGAAAGCGGCAAGCGGCCTGTGGCTGTCCTTCGCGCTGCCGAGCCGGTACGCCGCACTATTTCCGAATCCATCGCCTTGGCCAAGGCGCATGAAGAGGAAACGGGCGAGGTACCGGTCCTCGACCCAGACTTTGCGGAAGACGTGGAAGAGATTATTAGGAGCCACCGGAAGCCGTGGAACCCGCCATCGTGGGAGTAGTCCTCGACTCAAGCGTCATTATTGCTGCCGAACGCCGCGGGCACTCCGTTCGGGAAATTCTCAACCAAATGAAAGCGACCTATGGCGATACTGAGGTTTGCCTTTCCGTCGTGACCATCGCTGAACTCGAACATGGCGCATATCGCGCCAAAACGCCGGTTCAGCAGGAGCGACGTCTAAAGTTCATTAGGCATCTGCTGAATGACTTGGCGGTGTACCCCGTGACGACCGAGATTGCGAGGCTTGCAGGGCGAATCGAAGGTCAGCAGGAAGCGAAGGGCATCCAATTTGCGTTCGAAGATCTTCTCATCGGCGCCACCGCACTCCATCTGGGTTATGCAGTTGCCACTTTGAATGTCCGCGACTTCCGCAAGATTCCGGGTCTCTCCGTGACCGAACTGTGAATGGGAAAACGCGGCTTAATTAACAATTAGGTAAGGAGATAGAGAGCGGCACTCATTACATTCAAGGGAGGATTCGATTCGATCATGGCTAAAGCCCAAAAGTCGCACCATCGTTATCGCGAAGACATTTCGGAGATGCCCGATTGGATGAAAAAAAAGAAGTGCCCGAACCGCGACCACTTCCTGTCCGGACAGCGGATTCTCCCCAAGAACCTGACGGGCAGAGAGAAGCTTCCTGACATCGTGGACGGGGTGTTTCTTGCCTACAACTCGGCCCGTCTTAAAGAGGGTTGCAAGCTATTCGTGGAAAAGATGCTGGAGCCGGACGTAACGATCGGCATGAGTATATCGGGAGCGCTAACTCCGGCCGGCCTCGGGTGCTCCTCGATTGTTCCCCTTATCAAAGCCGGGTTCGTGGACTGGATCGTCTCAACGGGCGCCAATTTATATCACGACATGCATTTTGCCTTGAACTACCCGGTGCGGGTGGGAGACTTCAAGATGGACGACACGGAACTGCGCGATAACGATATCGTGCGCGTGTACGACGTTCTGCTCGGTTACAGCGATTGCCTGATGGCCACGGATGAATTCCTGCGCAACATTCTGATTCAACCCGAATTCCAGAAGGAAATGGGCTCCGGCGAGCTGCACCATCTGCTGGGCAAGCATGCAGCCGAGTGGGAGCGCAAGGCTGGCCTCAAAGACGTCTCGGTGCTCGCGGCTGCCTATCGCGCCGGGGTGCCCTGCTACACATCCTCACCCGGCGACTCAACGATTGGGATGAACGTGGCCGGCGTAGAATTGCGCGGCAACAAGCTGCGTGTGAATCCGTCGATTGACGTGAATGAGACAACCGCTTACGTTCTCGCTGCCAAGCGTTCAGGGGGCAAGAGTGCCGCAGTTTTATGGGGTGGCGGTAGCCCCAAGAACTTCCTTCTCCAGACGGAACCTCAGATCCAGGAAGTGCTGCGCATCAAGGAATTCGGGCAGGATTATTTCTTGCAGGTCACCGATGCACGTCCGGACACTGGCGGCTTGAGCGGAGCTACTCCCAGCGAAGCCGTAAGCTGGGGGAAAGTGGATCCCGACCGCCTGCCCGATGCGGTGGTTTGCTACACGGACACCACCATCGCCATGCCGATCCTCACGCACTATGCGCTCTCGAGGCACCCACGGCGGAAATTGCGCCGGCTTTACGACCAGCGCGGTCAAATGATGAAGGCGCTGACCAGGGAGTATTTCACGCACAACAAAGTGAAAATGATCGACGGCACGGATCCGATCCTGGATTAGCAGGCTGCCGAAGAACCATGATGTGTCATTCTAAGCCCTTCACTTGTCATCCTGAGCGAAGCGAAGGATCTCGCTCTGCCGCTCAGGGTAAACTCCGCGAGGAATCTCGCTCTGCTTAGCGGTTCCACGGGCACGAATCAGGGCGAGATTCCTCGCTTCGCTCGGAATGACACCCTTCGCGGTGGTTTTTCGTACGCCCAACGCATTGATGTGGAAAGAGAGCGCACTTATGGCTACAACCCGGCAGCTTCAAGCCATCGCGGCGCAGCACGGGACACCCGTTGTGGTGATCGATCACAAGGTCATCCGCCGCAACTACGCCAAATACAAGAGGCACCTTCCGCGAGTTCAGGCGTATTACGCGGTAAAAGCGAATCCGGCGCCGGAGATTGTGCACACCTTGTACGGCGCGGGCGCCAGCTTCGATGTTGCCTCGCTTCCCGAGTTCATGCTGGTTTATGAAAGCATAAAACACCTTCCGCCCAAGGATCAGCAGGACTTTATCTGGGACAAAATCATTTTCGCCAATCCGACTAAACCAAAGGAGACGCTCCAGGCACTTGACCGCTACAAGCCCCTCGTTACCTACGACAACCGCAACGAGCTGCTGAAAATCAAACAATACGCCCCCCATGCCGGCGTTGTCCTTCGCTTGCGAGTTCCCAACACCGGGTCAATGGTGGAATTGTCGTCCAAATTCGGCTGTGACCCGGGAGAGGCAGTGGATCTGATCTGCGCTGCATTCGATATCGGATTGGAGGTCGAGGGACTGAGCTTTCACGTAGGCAGCCAATGCGCCAACTTCGAGAACTTCGTTCAGGCTCTAAATATTGCGGCAGCGGTGTTGCGAGAGGCGAACACACGTGGCCATGAGATCAAAATCCTCGACATAGGCGGCGGTTTTCCTGTCGCCTATGACCGCCATGTGAAGCCTTTCAGCCTGCTCGCCAAAACGATTAACACCGAGATCGACAGACTGTTCCCGCGATCCATGCAGATCCTCGCGGAGCCGGGCAGATTCTTCGTTGCCACAGCCGCCACCCTCGTCGCACGCATCATAGGCAAAGCTGTGCGCGATGGAAAGCTCTGCTACTTCATTGACGACAGCGTCTATCACACGTTTTCCGGCATCATTTTTGACCATTGCCAATATCATCTCAAGGCGTTTAAAAAAGGCGCCACCGAAATCTGCGCGGTCTACGGGCAGACCTGTGATGGTATGGACGTCATCTCGCAATCCGAGCAACTGCCTGACCTCCAGATCGATGATCTGGTCTATTCGGACAATATTGGCGCCTACAGCAATGCTTCTTCGACTTGGTTCAACGGATTTCCACCTGCAACCGTCGTCCACATCAACCAGTAGAGAACCGCGCTTGGAAGGTCTGGTTTTCTAGCGGCTATGGGGCTGGTAGCTACTAGCTCCGGCATCCACCTCTGGCAATTCTTTAACGAAGGAGGGGAACTGGCCGCCCTTCCGAAGTTACAATCGCACATGAATCATACCTGCCGCCAAAAGCGCCTGAACGACAATGCCGAGACCAAGGCCCGTGATCGCTGTGGCCGAGGCCATGGGCAGCCAGCGGTTTACGAGTGGCCCGTCGCTCGGCAAAAGTGAGAGCAGGCGGCGGGCATAGACCGTCACCAAGCCGATCGAAATCAGGACGGCAGCTAATCCAAGACTAAACGCCAGGATCAGGTAGAGTCCGAACGCCACCCGATGAAGTGAGACCGCGCTCAGCAAGACCACCAGCGCGGCCGGGCAGGGAATAATCCCGCCGGTCACACCCAGCATCACGAGTTGCTTATAAGAAAACTGGGGCTCGAAGCCATGCGTGTGCTCATGGACGTGCTCGTGCTGATGATGCTCGTGTGGGTGTGAGTGCTCGGAATGATGAACGTGGTTGTGGGAATGCGAGTGTCCATGACCTTCGTCGTGACCTCTAGGGCAATGATGGTGATGATGCCCTTGCGCGTGTCCGTGGCCGGCATAGCGGTATCGAAGCATGTAGAGTCCGAGCAGTGCGACGGTCGCACCCGATCCAATGCCGAGCCACGGATAGAGTCGGTCTGGAACGATATACTTCGAGGCGTAAAGGGTTATCAGGCCGAGCGCGTAGACGCCTGCGGTGTGCGTCGTCGTTACAATCAGGCCGAGGAGTAAAGCATGGGCAGCCGTCCCTTGCGAGCCCACCAGGTAAGCCGCCACAATTGTTTTTCCATGCCCGGGCTCGAGTGCATGCAAGCCGCCGAGCGCGGCGGCGATCAGCGCCGCCGTCAGCAGGAACAATATTCCCCATTCATTTGTGGCGATGAGCTCTGCAAAACGGCTGCGTGGGGTTCCCTGTTTATTGGCTTCGAGAGCCAGATTCCCAGGCCTCACCTCGCGAGACACCGTCAATTCTCCAGATGGGGCCAGCGGGTGGTCGACGCGGGCGCCCGATTGCGCGTGCGTCGAGGAGTGCCCACCACCTCCGGTCCCATCGCCCGAGGCGGGGAGTCGCTTCCCACGGGCCACGTCCCCTTGCTTCGGCGCGGAGGGGAGCTCAAAGACCAATCGTGCCGACAAGTCCTGTGGGGGGCTGCTGATCAGATCCGTGGGGTAGTTCGCGAGCTGTTCGCTGCGCGACGCAGTCGCAGCAGTGCTGGTCATCAGCCTCAGCCCTGGCGCGGTGGTGGCCACCACTTCCTTCCAACCGACTCGCTCGGGGTAGTTAGCGTCACGATAATCGAGGGTGCATGGGCACGCCACGCCGGGCAACGATGTCCGATACACCACTCCGATTTTCATGGTCGGCAAATTACCGGCCCCCGGTGGAAAAATCACCTGTTCGGACTGAGGCTCGAGATCAAGTGGACGGCCATTGACGGCCACGATTAATCCGCTTCTCAGCGCATTGGCTTTCTGTGCGAGATAAGCAGTCACTCGGGGGTCCTCAGGGTTCGGGTCCATGCCCGTAGCCTGCATCTCCTGGAAGGTGGGAATCTCCGCAAAGTCCAGGATGTAACGCAACTCGACCCTGCCTGCTTCAATGCGGATGCCCGCGAAATGGCTGATGCTGAAGTTGCCCATAGGATGGGCGGAAGCGCACCTGGGACCGAGAACGCCGATCACCGCGACGAGCGCCACGAGCATAGAGCGAACGGCGCAGAGCCTTCTGCCGCCGAAAAGAACGGCGAGCACAGGATGATATGCCCTGCCGGTTTTCTCCCCGGCTCCGTGCCCTGCGGGCTTGAATAGTCGCTTCATGGCGTTCGCCCGACCTCTTCTAAGACCGCGGCAATTCGTGGCCGGGGCTCCTCGGCCTTGCCTGCCAGTTGAGTGAGGGTTTTTCGCGCCTGGCCGGGATAAACCATATGGAAGTGAGGATTCAAGGCCAGGGCGCGCCCGAGCAAGGTCTTCGCGCCATCCAGGTCACCGAGTTGGAATTCAATCATGCCGCCGTGAAAATCGAGAAGCGCATCTGCCGTGCCCGGCGCGAGAGCCTTCTCCATCGCCTCTGCCGCCTCACGGATGCGGCCATTCTTGTAGAGCACCCAGGCGAGAATGTCCCAGGTGTAAACGTCATGGCGGACTTCCAACTCCTTCTTCGCGAGCTCGACGGACTCCTTCAGCTTCAGACTGTGATCGGCATAGAACAGTGCCAACTCGCGGTAGAAGAGCCGCTCGTTGATCGGATTGAGTTTGGCGATGAATTCGATGAGCTCAAGCTGCTTCCGTGCGTCGGCCGGGCGTCCCGCCTGCATATCGAGATCGTAGAGGGCGGCGGCGAAAGCGGGAAACGGGACCACGGCGAGAGCCTTCTGATAAAGCGCGATAGCTTCAGAATATCGTTCCTGCGCTGTCCGCACCTCCCCGAGGCCCGCGAGATTACGATAGGAATTGGGGTCAATGAGAAGTCCTGTGCGGTAGGCGTGCTCGGCGTCAGGGATGTCACCGCTTTTGAAGCAGATCTCGCCCAATTGGTACTCGCTCCAAGCCACGTTCTCCGCCGGCAAACGCAGAGTCGTGGCCAGGGCGATTGCATCGCGCATCAGCTTGATTGCGCCTTGCGCATCACCGCGAAGAAAGCGCAAATAAGCCACGCGGCTCTCGCGCTCGTAGGCCAACGCCGTAGATTCGTTCTCCGGCTGAATTGGGTCGCGCAGCCTTGCGTAAGCCTCGCGAGCGCGGTCGTACTCACCAAGATCGGTCAGTGCATCGCCGACGATAGCCCATGGGGAAGGGTCGCCAGAGCCGAGCGCCAATGCTTCCTGCGCCCACGAAAGAGCCTCGTCGAACCGGTGTTCGGCCATCGCTACGACCGCCATGTGAGTTTTGGCGGAGGCGGCAGCGAGATCGCTCGAGACGAGGTCGAGCGACTTGTTCAGCGCCGCTTTAGCGAGTTCGTAATAACCGGCGTCAGCCGTTTCGCGTCCCTTCTGAATGTAAGCGGCTCCTAATTGGTCGTACGCTTTGAAGTCCGACGGATACATCCTGACGCGGAGTTGTAAAGAACGAATGTTCGCGTCGGTGGGGTTTTGAGCGAGCGCCATGCCGAAGCAGGTGAGCAGAATCACCGCCGGAGTGAGCAACCGAACTAGGAGAGAGCTATTCATTCGTTTCTCTTGCCGGATTGCGCGAGTGCGCTTCGGGCAGCATCCGCCGTCTCCGAGCCGGGATCGAGCTCGAGCGACTGCTGGAAATAGTGGAGTCCCGCGGATTTGGCGCCAGCAGCCGCTTCAATGGTTCCTGCGTGATAATAGAGTTCCGCATCGCGCGCCCCAACCTCGAGCGCTTTTTCGATCTGGCGGCGGGCCTCGTCGAATTGACCGTTCACATAAAGCGCCCATGCATAGGCGTCGAGAGTCCGCACATCGTGGCGCCGCTCGATTTCCAGCCGGGCAATGCGGAGGGCTTCTGAAGGCCGGTGGGCCTGGCCTGCATAATAAAAAACCAACTCGGGATTGGCGTTATCGAATTGCTCGATTTGGTCGCGTGCCACGCGCTCAAAATCGGCGTACTTTTGTCCCGCCTCCGCGGTTCTTCCCGCCAACAGCAGAGCCCGTGCCTCAAGATTAAGGCTCTGGGCACTGGCGAAACCTCGGTTGCGCCTCTCAACCAGTTCCGCCGCCTCCGCGTAACGATGCTCGGCCATTCGAACTTTAGCCAGCTCCTCCAGGGACAGGTAATAGTCGGGAAAAGTCTGTAGAGCCTGCTGGAGAAGCGGGTGGGCTTTTTCGGGCTGCCCCGCCTGCAGTTCGAGCCGCGCCATTCGCGTCAATATCCAAGCCGTTTCCTCGGTCTCGAGCGGAGGCACCTGCTGGAGCGCCCGGCTCAGGAAATCCAAGGCCCCATCGATGTCGCCCCAATCCTCGCGTAGGTTTGCGCCACACACGAAAGCGGGCAGGTTGCCGGGGCGAAGATTCATCATCCACTGGGCAGCCTGCTCGGCCGCATCGTAATCGCCGAGTGCGGCGTCTGCCTCTGCCATATATCCCCATACCAGAACACCGTCCGGCATACGGTGGTTGAGCGCGCGGGCCTCTGCTAGCGCCTGGGAGTACTTCTGCTCGCCCAGGAGAAGAGCGACGTGTGCCTGCCCAGCCTCAAAATTATCCGGCTGAATTCGGCGAGAGTTTTCGACCGCCGCCGCAGCTTGCTGGAAGTACGACTTGTCGCCCGTCTCCCGCGCCCGGCGGATGAGCGCCGTCGCCAGGTCGTTGTACGCCATGTAACGATCCGGCTGTTTTTGCAAGACTTTCTGAGCCGCCGCGATGCGAAGCTCAGCCGGCGACGGCGAGCCTCGGTCGGCGCCCCGGGCAGCGGCAGTCGCGGGAACTGACAGCAAGAGACCAAGAATCAGAATTCTCATAGTCAACCTTGTGGGGGCGGCCCCAGTGGCCGCTCGGGGCAACCATAAGAGTTGCCCCGGCAGCAGATCGTCTCAACTCGGTGTAGCGCCGACCTTCAGGTCGGCAAGCGTTGACCTAAAGGTCAGCGCTACAGGCAAACACGATTCTCGCAACACTATTCGGCGCAAGCAGGTCCTGTCCCACCCGTACACCCGGGATCGCCTGGATCGATGTGTATTCGCCCGCGTCCGCTCGGGCAGTAATCGACGTAGGGAAACGCCGTGTGGAAATGAGTATTGGCATCGACTAGATTAGTCATGCCGTCCGTAGCCAGATCCACGTTCACATCATTGACGTTCACTCCATCTCCCAGGATGTTATTTGGGAAGGCGGCACAGTTACTCGTGTGGGCGGGGCCGCACTTGTTCCCGGCCAGCACTCCGCCGACGGCCACCCGCAGCGTGATATCCGTCACATCATCCGCCAACCGCCTGCCGTTCGGGTAACCGGCCGCATCACTTCCGAGCAACCCAAGGCGGCTGGCGCTGGCGGGCGGTGTGGGAGGCACGCCGGTGTTCAACCGCAGCAGGTCGGCGATTGGTCCTTTGGGCGTCCCTGGGGCAGCAATGGGCTGGAGATATTCCACGAGTGGCAGGAGGTCGGTACGGGGAGCGGGGGGTGAATACAATGCCCCTGGCGCCAGCACGGAATAGAGCGAGTCTACAACCGAAACAAAAACCGGATCCAGATCGAACTTCGCAAACTGGGAGTCATTCACAGGGTTGGACATGCTCCAGTAGTCTTTACTTCCGATGCCGATCACGAGTTCGTTGATGAGCGGATTTCCCAGCCGCTGCACCTGGCTGAAGCCACCGGGGCTCGAGACAATCGGGTTGGGAGCGCGACGTATGGTAAGCGCCGGCCGTGATGTCGAAGCCCAAATTCCAATGGTGGCGTGCGGAGAGCTTGGAAGCTCCACGTTGCCCGTACTCGTTAGCATTGCGATGGGCACTTGAATGGCAATCGCATCGACCGCATACCCCGAGACTGTATCTGAGACAAAGTTCTGATTGGCAGTGTCTTCGGTGGAGGTCAGCACACCCGGGACACTCGAACCTCCGGGAATTGTCCTGAGGTTAACCGTATCGAACGTTGCGCCCAAATCGATGAAGAAGGGATCGTCAACAGTCCCGGCGAATACTGCGATGCCCTGGCTTGTATCGGTGTAAGTGCCCGCAGCGTAGAGGTCGGCGTAATTTATGGTGCGGGGGCCGGCGTTGGCCGGAACCGCAAAAAACGGGGAGCCATCAGCGTTGACAATCTGAGTGCTAGCGCCGTTCTTAATCATGGTGACGGTATAGGTCTGCCGCAAATTGAGGCCGGGGTTCGCAAAACTGGTGATCTGGGGCGGAACCCCCGGTGCCGTGCTGGAGTCCGGGCCAGAGAAGCCCGCTAGACCGTTAGGAACGGTGGGCAATTGGTATTGAGTTGAGAACCGGAACTGGAACACGACATCGTCCCTACCATCATTGTCGTTGTCGATGTGAATCTGGTAGAGGATCTGCGGGTCGTAGGGGAACCAGTTGGGGCCATTCGCCGGCTCCTCGAACGGGTTGACCGCCATGATCATCGTAATGCTCGGCGGATTCGTATCATTGCCGTAGCTGTCGTAGCTGCGAAATGCCCAAAGATCCGTGATATCCGCGCCCGGATCAAGGGCCGTGATCGGCGCTTCGCGGTGACTGGAAGCCAGCATTCCTCGAGGTCCCAGGAGGAAGTCTCCGACGGCGCAGATTGCCAGCAAAACCAAGGTCAGTCCAACAACAGTTCTCGCTCTTTTCATCCCGCACCTCATCTCCGTTAATTGGGTTCAAGATTTGTGAAACCAGATTGCCGAGATACACTTCAGGCCCCTTCGCAAGGCAGGTCTAACTTAAAGCCTGCCGAAAACTGAGACCCGCCCAACCGATGCGTCGGGTGGAGCGTGCTCCATTAGAACTCCTCGAAATGGGTGCCCACCTACAAGTACGTCGAAAGGGGCTTCGGCGGATTGCGGGAACGTGAGAAAGGTTAAATCAGGAAACAGACCCAATGAGGACCTTGGGGCCGGTGGGAGCAGGAACTCCGCCCCGCGGCTCGATGGTAACGGCGAACACCTTGGCAGTGAGGCCTGAAGGAAGTGGCGGCAGGATGACCTGTCCATTCCCAAGGGAGTCGGTGTTGAAAATCCCGGCGTCAACGGGCGCTCCTTGCGCAGGAATCAGCCACAACTCGTACGTCCGGCCGGGGGGAAGAGAGCGAAGATGAGTGGCGTAGAACAGCAGACCTTTGCCGGGATTGTAGAACACCTTGCCGTGAGGCTCAGGATGCACGGTGGCCGGTGAGAGGTCCACCTGAACAGTTTGGGGGGCGGTCAAAACCTCGAGCGCGGCGCGGGCGCGAGCATTCACGGCCTCAAGCTCGCGACTGGCCGCTTCAAGTTGGCTGTGTGCGAGTTCGAGATCGGACAGCCTCCGCGAAAGCCGACGGTTGTCGACGGCGAGCCACGTCGCGGCGGCCACGAGGAGGACGCCAACCGCCGCCCACACCGGCGCCCAGGCAGCCACCCTGAGCCCGCGCCGTTCAGGGGACGGGAGCGCGCTCTTGATGGGTCCGCCGCCGCGCGCTTTGAAGGCTCCGAGGATACGTTCGCGCACGACCGGACTTGGCTTGACCGTCGGGGCGGCAAGCGCCAGCAAGGCAAGGTTCCCGCGGGCGGCGGCAAGTTTGGAGCGGCATGCGGAACACGTGGCCATGTGGGACTCGAGTTCAGCCTTGTCCTCGCCGTCGAGCGCGCCGAGTCCATAAAGCAGGATGTCCTCTTCGAATTGGTGGTGTTTGTTCACTGCCCGTTAAACTCTGAACACTGTCCTTAGCGAAGCGAGCGCAGATCTGAGGCGCGTCTTCACCGTTCCCAGCGGATCTCCGGTGCGCTTCGCGATTTCGCTTTGAGTGAGTCCTTCGAAATAGGCAAGCTCCATGGCCACGCGCTGCGCCTCGGGCAGAGCCTGCAAGGCGGCTCGAACCCGCGCCGCCATCTCGTTCTGTGCCGCCTCGCTCTCGATGTCGAGCGACGGCCCCTGCAGTGAAGCCGCATCCTCGTCGTCTAATTGTGGAGTGCGGCGGCGAGCGCGGTCGATCGAACGATTGCGAGCCATCACCAGCAGCCAGCTTGCGAGGCTTCCACGTGAGGAGTCGAAGCTTGCGGAACTTCGCCAAAGCTGGTGAAAGATGTCCTGAAGGACTTCTTCGGCTGCCCCGCTGTCACCTAAGACGTGCTTGGCCACAGAATACACCAACCCTCCGTATCGGTCGTAGAGGATACCGAGCGCAGACTCGTCGCCGTCCACGATGCGGCGGATCAGGCCCTCGTCAGTGTCTCGGCGGTCAGTTCTTTGGCCTGGTGTGGGCGCCACGCCGCAATTCTCCCCTAAATACGTACGACAGGTTGATTCCAGTGGATTGCTGGACCCTTACTTCCGCTTTCTGGTTACAGGATACTATTGGGAGAGCCGGGGCGCAAGCGCGTACCTCCAGCGTTGTGTCTTCGGGGTGGATGGGGCGGTGCTACTGGATGCCGAGGAATCCGAAGCTCATGTTCCAAATCTGCCAGAAACTCAAACGAGGTTTTACCATGGACATCACCTGCTGGAGCGGACGAGAGTCGTAGGGGCGGTTCGCGAACCGCCCGTACATGCATCGTAGCGCTGACCTTCAGGTCAGCATGCCTGTGGGTGCCGACCTAAAGGTCGGCGCTACGTTTCAGGCGCGTGACCCTTTGGTACCGTGCGATCATAAAGGGCGGTCAGTTCGCGCAAGCGTTCGGTAATCTCGGGTGTCAGTTGGTCGGCAGTAAACCGCCACCGCCAGTTGCCGCTGGATGTGCCGGGCAAGTTCATCCGCGCCGTGCTGTCCAGGCCTAAAACATCCTGGAGGGGAATGATGGCCGTATCGGCCACTGAAGCCAAGAGAGCGCGGATGAAGACCCAGTTCATTTCCCGGCCGTCCGTCCCAAGGTACTTGAGCGTAAACTCTCTTTCTGCCCGGATGTTCTCCGCCGTCCGCGTGCTATCGCCCGTGCCCCTCGAGGTCCACCAACCGATCGTCGTATCGTTATCATGCGTTCCGGTATAGACCACAAAGTGACGGCAGAGGTTGTGCGGTTTGAATTCAGGCGCCTGAGGGTCCGTCCCAAAGGCGAACTGGAGGATGCCCATGCCCGGAAAACCGAATCGGTCGCGCAATGCCTCGACCTCGGGTGTGATCACGCCCAGTGTCTCGGCAACGATGGGGAGATCGCCAAGAGTTTTCTTCACCGCCTCGAGCACCTTGCCTCCCGGCGCCTTCACCCAGCGGCCGTTGATCGCCGTCTTCTCGTGGCCGGGAACTTCCCAGTAGGCTTCAAATCCCCGGAAGTGGTCGAGGCGCACAATGTCCACCAGCCGCAGAATCGATCGAACGCGCTCGATCCACCACGCATAGCCCGTCTCAGCCATCGCCTCCCAGTGGTAAAGCGGATTGCCCCACAGTTGTCCGGTGGCGCTAAAGTAGTCAGGCGGAACTCCTGCCTGTACCGTTGGGTTACCGTCCGAATCGAGGTGGAATAGCTCCGGGTGGGCCCACACGTCAGCACTGTCGTGAGCGACAAAGATGGGAATGTCACCCATTATTTGAATTCCCCGGTCGTGGCAGTAAGCCTTGAGCTCTGACCACTGCTTGAAGAACTGATATTGAACATACTTCTGAGTGTTCATCGGTTCCGCTAGAACCGATTCCCATCGCGCCACCGCCTCCGGCTGCCGCGCTGCGATGTCACGCTCCCATTTGTTCCACACCGCTTCCCCACCGTGCGCTTCTTTCAAAGCCATGAAAAGAGCGAAGTTGTCGAGCCACGCGGCGTTCTGCCGGCAGAACGTCTGAAAGGCCTCGCGCCGCTCCCTGGAAGTACTTGCAAGGAAGTTTTGTGCGGCCCGTCTGAGGAGTGGAAGCCGGTGCCGGACAACGGCACCGAAATCCACCTGGTGACTCGGGAAATTTGGGAGATCGACTGCCAGGTCATCCGGAGAGAGGTCGCCCTCCGCAACCAGTTTCTCGAGGCTCACCAACAGCGGATTGCCAGCAAACGCCGAGAAACACTGGTAAGGCGAGTCCCCATAACCCGTGGGACCCAGGGGGAGCACTTGCCAGATCCGCTGGCCGGCCCGGGCCAGGAAGTCAACGAACCAGTAAGCCCCAAGGCCTAGGTCACCAATGCCGAGTCTTCCAGGCAGCGAGGTGGGATGGAGAAGAACGCCGCTGCACCGGGGAAATTTCATGCCCGGATTCTACGCTGATTCCTTAATTCCAGCCAAGCGGAATCTACTCGACTGGCGCCGGGAAGCTTTCTCACGTGCTATGAGAACATTGGCACTGCCGGATTGCCAGAAGTTCCAGAAAGAGCGATTTGTTCCCGGCGGGTGCCAGTGCGGACCGGTGAGTCGAACAGTGCGCGCACGCTTGGCTGCGCCAAGGTCGCTGCATCCCTCGCAGTTTCCGTGCCAGCACCTCAACGACACCTGCGGCCTCTACGCTAGCAGCGAAGCGCTGCCTTGCGACACTCCACTGCTGATCATTGAACGATCATCGCCACCTTGATGCTATCCAGCAGCGGGAAATTCTTGTCGAGATAGGGTTTCCCTTCGTTGGTAACTCTGCTCTGGTCGGGACCGTTGCCCCCCGGCGCGCCCTCGCCATAACCACTATAGAACTGCTGGACCACCTCCATGCCTTCCACAACCTTGCCGAACGGCGCGAAGCCCATGGCATCCAGGTTCCGGTTATCGCCGAGGTTAATGAAGAGTTGGGTGGTCCGGGTGTTGCGGCCGGCGGTCGCGAAGGTCAGGTAGCCTGTCAGGTTGCTCTGTTTTACAGGATCGTCCTTGATGTTGGCGCTGGCCCAGACGCGAGAGACTTCAGGCCTGGGGTTGAGCCCAAACTGCGCAACGAAGCCCGGCAGCACCCGGAAGAATGCTGCGCCGTCGAAGAAATGGTTCTTCACTAAATTGTAAAAGCGGTCGGCGCCCAGCGGCGCCCATTCGCGCGTGACTTCCACGACGAAGTCTCCCTTCGTGGTGGTGAACTTCGCTCGAAACGTGGCGGGAGCTTGTTCCTTCATGGCGGAGGGAACCATCAAAGAGAGGCGCGGCGCGGGGTGCTGTTGGGCTGTTGCTTGCGCCCAAGCCTGAGGGGACGTAATTCCCACGGTCAGCAACCCTGCGAAAAAGGTAATCAATAGATTTTTCATGTTCAACTCCATATCTTCGACATCTTAGTCTAGGGCACTTCCTAAACACGCAGTCATTCCCGCGAAAGCGGGAATCTATCGAGCTTTGGGATGCGCAGAATGGATTCCCGCTTTCGCGGGAATGACCTGGTATCAACGTGTTGTTGTAGGGACAACCCTTGTGGTTGCTCTAGGGCGGCCACAGGGGCCGCCCCTACATCGCGCCGCTCGCGGCTCGCGGTCGCATGTCCCGACTCACACGCTCGACTTGCCGCATCACGCGCAGGAGGTTGCCTCCCAGGATTTTCTTCAAGTCCTGCTCGCTATATCCGCGTCGGGCCAGTTCGCGCACTAAGTCGGGGAGTTTTGAGACATCCTCCATGCCAACGGGGGCCGAATCAATGCCATCGAAATCAGAGCCCAGGCCGACATGGTCGACCCCGCCCACCTGCACCGCGTGGTCAATATGATCGGCGATCGCTGTGTAACTCGGCGCCGGCAGGTCCTTCAACACGGATTGCTGGATCTTCTCCGCTTCGGGATAAGGCAGCCGCTTGCCCTGGCTCGCGTAGCGCGCTCGCGCCGCCGCAAGTTCCGCATCCAACTGCTTTTCGACTTTCTTGTAAGCATCGGCGTAAGCCTGGCTCAGGAACCCCGAATAGAAATTGATGTCCATCACGCCGCCGTTTTTGGCCAGAGCGCGAATCATATCATCGGTCATATTGCGTGGAACGTTGCAAATGGCGCGGCAGGAGGAGTGCGAGGCGATGACCGGCGCTTTGCTGACAGCCAGCGCATCGTAGAAGGTCTTGTCGGACACGTGCGAGATGTCCACCATCATTCCCAGGCGGTTCATGCGCGCCACCACTTGCTTTCCAAAATCCGTCAGCCCATTCCACTTGGGCTGGTCGCCGGAAGAATCAGCCCAGCCGGTGTTGGCGGTGTGGGTCAGCGTCACGTAACGCACGCCTAGTCGAGAGTAGATATCCAGGACGCGCAAGTCGTCTTCAATGATGTGTCCGCCCTCCACTCCCATCAAGATGGCGAATTTGCCCTGCAGATGAAGGCGCACGATTTCATCCGCCGTCGTGGCCATTCCCAGCACGTCGGAATGACGCGCCACCTGCTCGTTCACAGCGTCAATCAAGTCGAGGGCGCGGTGAATCAGGTCTTGCTTAGGCCAGGTCACGTCCACCCATATGGAGAAGAACTCGGCGCCCAGATGCCCCTGCCGCATCTTCGGGATACTAACCATGTAAGGGCTGTCCGGCTGAGCGAGATCGTAACCCTCATCCAACAGCATCTGTGGCGTGTCCGCGTGAGTGTCAATGATGATGGCCTGCTGGAGAACCCTTTCCGCCGTCTTCTCCGCATCGGCGGGCGGGCGCTGGGATGAAAACAACGAGGCCGCTGCCAGGCTGCCAGCCAGTATTACTTTCAAGATCTGCCGCGAGTTGAGCATAATGGAGGCCTTTGCCGTTCCAGAGCTTTCGATTATCAGAAGTTGCTACAGCTTTTGTCAAACCCATTCTGGTCGGTGTTATAATTATTCACTCTCTTTTCACACAGGCGGAATCTATGGCCAATCCTCTCCCACGTCTGATCGTGCGTGACGCCTTTGGGAACCAGCGCGAAGTTGAAATCGTCCGTTCACCATTCACCTTGGGCAGGCAGAGCGACAGCGACCTGGTGTTGCTGGATAGCAGAATCTCGCGCCGTCACGCTCGAATTGTTCAGACGGAGAAAGGATACGTGATCGAGGATTTGGGGAGCCGCCACGGCACTGCGGTCAACAATGAAAAGATCACCTCCTGCCTGCTGAAATCCGGCGACCGCATCAACTTGGGCGTGGCGGACTCTTATATGCTTTCGTACGCGGAAGACCAGGCGGTGCTGCCCGAACTGCTGGAAAAGCTGGAGAAGGCCACCGCCGGGCCGGCTCCCCAACTCCAACACCTCGGATTGCTCCTCCGCATGGCTCAGATGATGCATCGGGCTCCTGCGCTCGAGGAAGTCCTTATGGTGCTGGTGGACTCCGCCTTGCAGTTGACCAGCGCGGAACGCGGATTGCTGTTCCTCATGGAAGAGGATAAGACGCTTCACCT
>JBELAJ010000084.1:0-20178 GCA_049508935.1 Terriglobia bacterium
GGTGTGGGCAAAGATCTCGCCGCGCAAACGGCGGGCAGCGCTCATGGTCCGTGGCGGCTAGCCAACAGCCCGGCTCTCGCCATCGCGCTGCCCAATGCTTACTTCGACTCGCTTGGGATTCCGAAGTTAACGGTCGCTCGATAGCTCCACCCGCCGAACCGCCGTATACGGACCCGTACGTACGGTGGTGTGACAGGGAAAGCGGGCGACCGCTTACCTATGTCGATTTTTATGGTACTGCTGAAAGGAATTCGAACTGGCTAAACGCAAATGAATTACTGCTACCGCCGTTGCAGGAGGCGCTGATTTTCCAATCGTTCTCATCCCCCTGAGCCCCGTTGGAGGTGAGGATTCCTCCGGTTGCCGAATTGGTGCCCGTAAAGGGACCGATGATGAAAGGCACGACTTGAACGATGACGGAGGGCGGAGCGCCCGCCGCGCCCACCGCGGTCACCGCGAACTGGCCCGCGCAGTTGAACTCGGGCGCCGCGGTTACTGTCACCTGGAACTGGTCACCCGCCGTGATGGTCCCTCCCGGCACAACACTTTTTCCAGTCGTCAGGTCCTGAACCGAGAGGGCGATGCTGGCGGCGGCTGGACCGCCCCAGGCAGCCTGCGCTTCCGTATCGGATGTGTCGTCGGAGCTGTAGACCACGATCGCTATCGGGTCCCCAGCCACGTAAGTGGCGCACCCCGTTCCATACGCCCCGCCGAAGCCCGAAATAACAATCTGATCATCGGCCCACGACTGGTAGTAAAGCGTAACGGCGTCGGGCGAGCCGGCTCCCCACCGGTCAAACCCCGCCTCGAAAAGGGACGAGCTGGCACCACAGTGCGATCGAAAGTCCAGGAACCAGAAATAGTTCGAGTCTCCTGCCGTCCCGGGAGGCGGCAGCGTGGACGGCGCCGAGCCGAAGCCGGTTCCGTGCACGACGATCTGTAAGGCGGCCCCGGTTCCGGAAAGTTCAACCGACGTAATTTGCGGCGGGGATACATTGCAGGGGATATTCCCACCCCAAGTTCCGGCCAGATGCGAGGTGGTGTTCCACAGTGCGATGACCACCGAGTCGCAGGGCTGGCCTCCAAATCTGGCCACCGCGATCGTGCTGTCGGACCAGGACTCATAGGCCAGTACATTTGCATCGCCGGTATAGCCCCACTCGCCATGGCCCAGTTGAGCGTCGTCGCCGATGCGGAAGTTCGCCACATCGCCCGTAAAGGGAAGAGCTACCGTTGGCTTGCCGAACCCGCTGCCCTTAATCGTTAACGTGTAGTTCCCCGCTGAACCGGAGAATTGGACCGTGTTGATCTGCGGCGTTTGTGCCCAGGCGGATTCTGCGCACAAGGCGAAAGCGAATAGAGAAACCGCGACGCCGCCAAGAAGAGAGCGCCCGATCAGGCGCGTAAAGCCTTCGGCGGTTCGTTCCAGAACGCCCGCCAAGCTCGTTGCCGTTAGACTACCCGATACTTTGTTTTTCATACACCTGCCCTCCGGGTTCGCGCGCTCGCGCTCCCCAATCTGTTTGAATTTTCTGCGATTTCAGTTCGTCGCTTTCAATGCGACCAATCTTGCATTTTCACTAGTAGGAACGCAGGATCTTCGAGGATTCCATATGGGTCGGTGAAAATCATTTCGCGGCCAGCCCAACCCTTGCTGCTTCTCATCCTGCATTCACTTGTTATATGCCCTTACTCCGGGGCGCCGTACCAGGTTTGAGAGCTGCGCTTCGAAAATTCTTAGTCCTCGAGAGTGGTGGGAGCTCTTCGTTTGGCGGGAAGCGCTTCCGAATCGGCGCAACTGACGACCATCGCCGCCACGCCAAACCGCGACCACTCACCATGTTGCCAAAGAACGAAATATGGTGATATAAACTGAGGCCATATCGCGGTAGGCCGGATGACTCTGAGAATTCAAGGAGAGGGACGTTGCACCCCCCCAACTCACCCCCAAGTCCACCCGAGCCTTCGGATGAAGACCTGGCAAGGAGCTTTCAACAGGGAAACAAGGAAGCTGGCGATATCCTTTTCGCTAGGCACCGCGAGGAGTTCCGGAGCTATGCGCGGAAGTGTTGTCCGGAGGGCCGGGATAAGGATGCGGATGACTTGGTTCAAGACGCCTTTCTTATCGCCCTAAGCAAATTCAGTTCCTTCAGGCCGGACAACTTTCGTGGCTGGATCTTTGGGATCATACACAACCTCACCAGAACTATTCACAGGGCCGATGCAAGCAAGGAAAAGATTCTTGGTACGCAGGACCAACGTGAGGTCATATACGAATGCGGAGATTCCTATGAGTTCACGGAATTGCTGAAGGTACTACGTCAGACGGTGGCGTCCCTCGATGAACGTCATCGTGAGGTTGGTAAATATATGTTGGATTACTTCATCAAGTTCCACGAAGTGCCCTCCGTGAACCAAATCGTTGAAGGAACGGGAATTTCCCACGGCACTGTCCAACGAGACAGGGAGTACATTCGTGAAATCTGGAAAAAGCCTTGTCAGAAGGGCGGCTTCTGGCCAATTGGTTAACGAACTTCTGCTTTGAAATGCGCTGTCATTCCGAGCGAAGCGAGGAATCTCGCTCTGATCTTTTTGGTTCGGTCTGCCCGACTCGGAGCGAGATTCCTCGCTTCGCTCGGAATGACATTTCCTGGTTTCTGGGTGCCCGTCAGCCGACGGGCATAAGCGACTGCTCTAATGGCGAACGTGCCGGAGAACGAAACGTCGGGAGGCAAAAAGGTGGATGAACGGGAATCAACCGAACACTCATCGGACAAGGTAGATGCCCCACGCCCTGGGCTCGGCAAAGAGGCTGACATCGTTTTTACCCTGGCGAAATCCGGTTCCTACCGGCAATTCCTGGAGCGCTTTCTCGACGCATCCGGTCAGCTACTCCGGATCCCGTGGTGGGCAGTCCATCTGGCTCTTTATCTGGCAACCAGCATCGCTTTTATCTGGCTGGTTAGCGTGCCCAAGCTATATCCCGGTGGGAGGTATGTATCTTTCGGGGCCGAGCAGATCGCGGAGTTTATGTTCACCACCTTTATGCTCTACCACCTGCGCGAGGCCCGCAGGGTGGCATTTCTTGCCGCGGCGCGCATCGGCGACGGCGTGGCCCGCCTGTTTTGGCTGCGCGCCTACCTGGGCCCGGCCTCCTGGGGCTGGGTTGTGCGGCGCGCGAAACCACGACTAATCATCAGACCATGGTTTGCAGCGGCTGTGATGCTATCGGCTTATTGGGGTAGCCAATACGTTTATCGCCACATCCAGCTGGCTTGGCTTGCTCATCCTCACAGCTATTGGGACGCCTCCTATCCCTACCCCGAGATTATTCATTTCTACCCAACGCTTGCCAAGGCGTCTCTGATCGTTGCAGCCGTGGCTCACTTCTGGTGGCTGTATGGACTCACAGGGCTGGTACGCGGGCGATTTTCGAGTACCCTTGACGACAGACACAGGCGGCTGCTTTACTTCGAATGCGGCCGGTCTGCGGTGCGCCTCAGCTTGATGGTGACCGTTGCCACCGTGCTTTGGGTGGTCGCCCGCGCCTTGAATTACACTCCAACCTTCTGGGTTTATCTTTACTCGCTCTGGCTTATTGTTTTGTTCGCCACTCAGGTCGTCATAATTAAGGGTCTCAAACCATTGGCTTGGATCAACCTCAACTTTTTTCGCGAATTGATCGCCCCCGATTTCGCCGTTTCCTGGGAATTCGCGGGAATTCGCAGATTTGCCACCCTAGTGGTTCTTTGGGGTTTAATGATTTCCGTCGGGCCCCTGGCCCAATTGGCGGGGAAATTCGCCATGTCACGGGGAGGTTAAACTCCAAGGACGATCGAAGACAACGCTGATCGTAACTCATCGCGTCAAGAGGCTTGCCGCCGTTACGCGCTTGGTTACTCGTCAGGCACGGTCCAGGTTGGGAAATGACGACTGCTATACTCGAGACATAAAGTCTCTTGACAGCCCTGAAATCCAATGATAATACGCCTCTATCTTGTATCCCATAGCGTGGCGGTGGCGATGTCCGGGGCCGCGGTTCTACTCACGGGGATCGTGACGCTTTTCGAAGCTGTCGCTGCGTCTGTGCGTGCGGCCTTTCGCGCTAACCATGCAAGCGCGGCAATTCCCTCAACGAGATTTGAGCCATTCGAAGCTGTGAGAATCCGAACGGCCTCCTTTGAGCCTGCGAAACAACACTTCTTTATGGAGTTCTCGTAGCCCATACGTTATGTCAAGTGGTGCACAAACCGCCCCCGCGATTCCGGACGAGGAGATCGTGCGGGTTTTTCAGACAACGGGGAGCCATGACTCCTTCAGAGAGCTCTTCGACCGCCATAGCAAGATGGTCTTCTCAGCCTGCCGTGGATTCTTCGCGGACAGCGCAGCGGCGGAGGACGCTACTCAGCAGACGTTTCTCCGGGTTTACGAAAGGATCAACACCTTCCAGGGTGGTAACTTCGCCGCATGGGTGAGGCAAATCGCCAAGAACGTTTGCATCGACCAGTGGCGGAGAAACCGCCAGGAAGCGGCGATGGATGAATCGCACTTGCCCGAGGCGCCTGCGGCGAGAGCACCATATTCGTCGGCAGAGATACGCTTATTGCTCGAAGAGCTTTGGAAAGAGATGCGTTTCCTATCCCCCGAGCAGCGAGCCTGCCTGGAGTTGATCATGGAGGGCTACACGTACGAGGAGATAGCGCGTCGCACGGGCTTGCCGGTTAACGCCGTGAAATCCCATGTCCAAAACGGCCGCCGCATGCTGTTTCGAAAAATGGGAGGGGCGATGCCACAACTGATATGACAGCCTGGAATGAGGACAACTTCCTGGAGGAGCTTTTGGCGCTGGCGCGGCAAGCATCCGGCGCAGAACGCGGTACGTGCCCGGATGCCGAGGTGCTCTGTGCAGTGCTGGAGGGGGAGGCGCCGGCTCCCTTAAGGCAACTCGTCCTCGAGCATGTGAGGCATTGTCCGGAATGCGCTTTCCTTCAGTCCAGACTACTGAACTTTGCGGCCGGCGCATCACCCGAGCCAGAAGCGGTCTGGGGAGAAACGCAGAAACGGCTCGACAACTGGCTGGAAGGTTTCCTTCGCTCAAAGACGGCAGGCTTCCGCGCGCCCCAACCCACCTCTGTTCCCCACACCAGTCCACGCTGGGAATCCTTGTGGAGCTTCTTCAACTCCCGCAAGCTCGTTTGGGGATTAGTCATGGTTGCATTGGCCGTGATGATTGGGGACGCCGTCCTTGTCTTGGAACTCCGGCGAGGGCAGCCTGGCCATGCGCAGATGCCAGCCCAGTCGGCGGCTCGGCAGAGCCAGGCGGCAAACGTGCAACCGGCAACTCCCGCCCCCTCTGCCGCCGCGCCCCGTCGGGAAGAGGAAATAGAAACCGGTCGAGCTTCGGAGGCAGTTAAGAGTCATCCTGAGGGAACGACCGAGGAAGCCCAGACACCACCTCAGGGGCAGGCCGTGCCACCGCCTGGAGAACAGCCTGCTGGGGCGAGCGCGACGCCGGGAGAAACGGTTATGGCCCGTCGCCTTGCTCTCCCCGATGTGGGCATGGCCAGAGCAACGAGCAACACCGCGGCCGCTACCACATTTCCAACCTCACTTCAGTTCGATTCCAGCGCTCATCTGTTGGTCGCCCTCAGTTCAGCCAAACGGCTGCCGGACGGAAGCTTCGAGTTTCGTGGCAGCCTGCTGCTGCCGGTTCCCCTTGTCGGCGACGCACCTCTTGATCGCGGCACCGAGGTGGTAGGGGCGGGCGAAACCCGCGAGGGAAAGACCTCACTCGCGGTCATGGAATTTGATGCCCAAGGCGCGCGCTACATAGTAAAGGATGGAAGCGGCGCCATGAAGGCTCAGACCCCTGGAACCGGGGGCGCCGTCCAGTTCGAGCGCAGCCAGGTTCTTGAGATGTGGCCGATCTCACCTCTGGTCTACGCACGGGCCGCACCACCCCTGACCAACGATGATGTCATCAGGATGCTGCAAGCGAAAACACCCGATGCGGTTGTGGTTGCGAAAATAAGATCCTCTCCAGGCCAATTCGATACGAGCACTGACGCGGTCCCCAAGTTGAAGCAAGCCGGAGCTAGCGACACGGTCCTCCGAGCGATGGCGGAGGCCGGCGCGTCGCCGCGAGCAGCAAGTGCGGCAGCTGCTCCGCCAGGATCCCTGCACTCCGCTGCCTACAGCCCGGCTCCAAAAGCAACGTCCGCGCCTCCGCCAACCCTTCAGCTCGACCCGAGCGCTCATCTATTGGTCGCGCTCAGTTCGGCCAAACAGTCACCGAACGGGAGCTTCGAGTTTCGGGGTACGCTTTTGCTGCCGGTCACCCGCACCGGCCCAGTGCCTCTCGATCAAGGCGCTGAGGTGGTCGGCGCGGGGCAGACGCGCGATGGCCAGACGTCGGTCGCAGTAATGGAATTCATTGTCCAGGGGTCGCGTTACATCTTGAAGGGAGGGAGCGGCACGATGAAAGCTCAGACGCCAGGGACTGGCGGCGCCGTGCGGTTCGACCGCAGTCAGGTTCTCGAAATGTGGCCATTGTCCCCGTTGACTTACGAGAAAGCCCCTGATGCCACCGCGCCGCCGGAGGCGCCGAAGTAACTCCCCCTCGGCCGAAGGGCGTAATGGGTGATGCGATCCTGGCGCATCGCCGTGCCTGTTTAGATCACATTTCTTGCACGTGATTCTCGGAACCAGATTAGAAAGAGAAATCTCATTCGAGCCCTTGTGGAATTCTCTATTTTCTTCCGTTCTTGACAGTAGGAAGAAACCCAAGGAACGACACGAAGAATCGGGAGATCGCGAGGAGTTCAAATATGTCAAAAGCCATACTCACTAAAATGGTAATGACGCTTGTCAGCATAATGCTGGTTGTGATGCTCGCGGGCGCATCCCAGAAGAACAACAACCCGCCGCCCGCACCGAAGCCAGCCCCAGCTACTAAACCGGCGCCGGCCCCAAATCAGGCCCAGACAGCCCCGGCAGTTAAACCGGCACCCGCTCGTGCGCCGGCAGGCACCCCAGGGCCAACAGCTACTCAGGGGTCTCAGCAACTCAAGACCCTCAGCGGGCAACCACCAAGGACCTTCGGCAGCCAACCACCCAAGGCCTTCAGCAGCCAACCACCCAAGACCTTCAGCAGCCAACCACCCAAGACCTTCAGCGGGCCACCAACAAAGACCTCCGGCGGACCACCAACAAAGACCTCCGGCGGACCACCAACAAAGAACTTCGGCGGACCACCGACAAGGAACTCCGGCGGGGGCGGTACTGGTGGCAAGTTTGGACCAACGCGCCGCCCCATCGAGACCGTTCGAAATAAAGACGGAACCAGCGTTCAGGTAAGCCGTCGGCCAAACGGCAGACCCGCCGACATCAGCACCACCGGCCCCAATGCAATGAAGATTCATCGGGATACCCGCGGGGGACGAACGATCGTAGCTGAAAGGAACGGGCGCACCATCGTAAGTACAGGCCGTGGCGGCTACGTGCAGAGCCCTTACCGCACGGTCAACGGCAAGAGCTATTACCAGCGCACCTACGTCTCGGGCGGGCGATCCTACGCGCGGGTCTACCGTGGCTACGACTACCACGGCGTGCGTTACTACTCCTATGTGCCGGCTCGTTACTACCGTCCGGCCTTTTACGCCTGGGCCTACAATCCTTGGCCACGGTTCTACTACAGTCCGGGAGCCTGGGGATGGGTTGGGGCGCCCTGGTTTGGTCTCTACGCCGGCTTCTTTGCGCCGTACCCGGTGTACACCGGCGCCTCGCTTTGGTTGACGGACTACCTCATTGCGGCGAATTTGCAGGCCGCGTACCAAGCGCAGGTGGAGGCCAATGCGGACGCCGCGGCCCAAGCAAACGCACAAAATCAACCGCCACCTGATTACTCCGGTGCCTCCTCTGCTGCGCCGACCCAGACTCCTCTGAGTCCCGAGGTGAAACAGGCTATTGCGGTCGAAGTGCAACAGCAACTCGCTGCCGAAAAAGACGCGGCGGCCAATCCCCCAGCGCCTCTACCCGCACCGACCGGAGGTGAGGTCCCGGACGCGCTGAATCCCGCCGAACGTGTCTTTGTAGTGGCAAGCAATCTCGACGTCACGATGGCGGCCAACGGCCAGGAATGCACTCTGACTGCCGGAGACGTTGTGACGCGCCTTACGGACTCGCCGGACGCTAACCAGAACGTCAATGCCAGCATCCAGAGCAGCAAGAAGGGGGATTGCGCGACCGGCCAGACAGTCGCCGTCGGAGTTCAGGATCTCCAGGAAATGCACAATCAGTTCCGGGCGCAGCTTGACTCGGGCCTGCAACAGCTCGCCGCGAATGGCGGCAAAGGCAATCTGCCAAAGGCTCCGGACACAGCCACAACGGCGGGAGAAGTTCCAGCGCCGGCGCCGGACTCCGGTGCGGCAGCGCAGATCACAACCCAACAGCAGCAGGCCGATAAAACTGAGGTGCAGCTTGTGAATTAGCATCCGTTGACAGCCGGCCGGACCTCCCGTGCTCCCTACCGGCATCGGAAGAGTACGCCGGCCGGCACTTCGTACGCGGGGAGCGTCATGCTTCAGGAATGTGGGCGCTCCCCCGCTGAGGTTGCCCGCAAACTGCTCAGGTGGGTTGTGCGGGAATTCCCTTTACCAGCCCTTGAAGGAGGATGCGATGAGAAGAGAAAATGGAATTTCGGTTTTATTAACTCTCTTGATCGTTGTCGGGATTATCGCGGCGGGGACCGGGATGGCACAGAACGCCGCGCCCCCTTCCCTCAAAGAACAACTCGAGGCGCAATACACACTCACGAAGACTGCTTTCAACTCCGGACAGCTCACCGTCACTCAGCCGGGCACAGTGCTCGTCATCCAATTAGCCGGCATTCAGGGTGTTCCCCCAGGGTCATTGGCAATGGCGCCGGCTGTCTTTAAGGACGGCGCACTCCACCCACCTGGCAGGAAGTCCGATTTTGGGGCTTCTCTCCTTCGAGGGATTTCCAAACCCGGCTCGCAGGCAAGCGGAGTTAGTGATGCGCGAGCTCTCCCGGCGGGAGAAAAGGTTTACGTCACCAAACTGGATGTCAATCTGAAGAAGGATAACATCGGATTCCGCATCATCGAATGTGATACCTGTAACGGAGTGAGCCAGCCCTCCTCTAATCAAGGTGAGGTAGTCTTTCAGTTTGCAAAGGGCGCTCTCGCCAATCCCAGCGTGACAGACATCGAAGACACAATCGCCAAGGTCTTCACGATCGACAGCTCGACCCAGGGAACGCAAGCTCAGCAGTCCCCCGCTCAGCCGGAGCAACCTGCAGCCCAGCAACAAGCCCCGGCGCAGGCTCCGGCGCCCGCACAAATCCAGTTAGGACAATCCATTGATGATGTTGTGGCCGCTCTCGGCCAGCCGGAGAAAATCGTCGATCTGGGAGCGAAGAAGATCTACGTGTACAAGGATTTGAAAATCACCTTCACGAACGGCAAGGTCTCAGATGTGCAGTGAGGGCAGCGACGCTGGGAAAGTGTCAGAAGGCGGCGGACCACAGCCGCTTTGATTTGTTTTGCCTGTATCCAAATGCGGTGCACTAAAGGCCCGGACGTGAAAAACCTGCCTACGCCGACGGCCTTCGAGACGCCGGAAAAGCGGACAGCGGAATACGTCGACCACACTGGGTAGTCGGCCACAAGTCTTCATCTCAATGCCGCAACGAAGGACGCTCACTTGACAACTCTGAACGGGGGAAGATTTCATAGGTCTCGATGCGAGGGTGTCTTCGCCGCGGTCTTGGGAGCTGCACTCTTATGCTTTCTCATGCCTTCTTGCGGCGGCGGGGGCGGCGGGAGTTCGACGCCACCACCGACATCCAATCCTGTGCCAACCATCACCAGTCTGTCGCCCGCTTCAGTTACTGCTGGAGCGGCCGCGCAAACCTTGACCATCAATGGCACCAATTTCATGTCGAGTTCGACGGTGACTTACAACAACGTGGCCCACACCGCCGCTTACGCGAGTTCGACCCAGCTCACCATTTCGTTGAGCGCGAGCGACCAGGCCACTGTAGGCTCGTACGCAGTCGTCGTCACGAACCCGGCGCCCGGAGGCGGTGCCTCGAACTCCATGAATCTCGCGGTCACGCTGAGCATCAAGATCTCTCCCACCTCGGCGTCGGTTCCGGTGTTCCACACTGCCCAGTTCACGGCCGCCGTATCGGGAGTTAGCAACACGGCGGTCACCTGGAGCGTGAACGGAACCACTGGAGGGACTCTGGCGGCAGGCGAGATCAGTAGCGGTGGGCTCTACACGGCGCCTAACGTGGCGCCAAGTTCCGGTATGGTCACGGTATCGGCCACCAGCCAGGCCGATTCCACTCAGAAGGCCAGTGCGACAGTGACCATAACCGCAGACACCACGCCTCCCTCAGTAATATCTGTTTCCCCGGCCAGCGGGGCCTCGGGCGTATCACAGACGGCAGCGATTTCCGCTCAATTCAGCGAGGAACTCGATCCTGCAACTGTCAATTCGCAAAACGTTGCATTAAGTAATGGCACGACCGCGCTTCCCGCCCTCGCCAGCTACGACCCCACTTCCAATACCATCAATTTAATTCCCCAAGGAATACTCGAAGCCGGGACCACTTACACGGTTTCAATCGGTGCCGGCGTCAGCGGCCTTGCCGAAAACCAATTGGGCACAGCTTACGTCTGGTCGTTCACCACGCAGTCTGCCGCCACCGCAAACGTCTCGATTTCCGTTCCGTCGGGCATGGACCCGACCACACTCACGGTTCTGAGCTTTGGCGGCCAGGAGGTTGCGCCGGACTCTCAGGGCAACGCCTCGGCTTCATTGCGGCCCTACGGCACGACACTTGTCGCGGCGATGTTTCCCGGCCAGCCGTTTGGCTTCCTCGCATTGACTATCGGCGGGATTCCGGGGCAGGCGGCTACAAGCGTTGCCGCACAGCGCATTCCGTTGAGGGTGCGTCCCACGGTGCATACCACACGATGGCAAATCACAGCATCTCCCCAGGCGGCAACGCAGCCGGCGGCAGTGACGGTGGATTTTCAAACCACCGCCGAGTCGCTCCTTTTTCTCACCTGGCCCCTCATGAATCCCAATCCCGCCAAGGCGCAGGTCATCATGGCTGCGATCGCTGCGGATCCCAGTACTGCCTCGTTGGCGCAAGCCCTTTCCGCAGCTTCGAGTGAGGCCCAGCCCCTCTCCGACTCAGCCGTGCAAACGGCGATGCAAAACGCTGTTGTCTCAATCCTCACCACGCTAACTGGCGGCCCTAACGCTCAAGCAAACGAGCAAGCCAGGACTGCAGCGACGGGCGCGAAATTCAGGCATGAGTTGCGGGTTCACCCTGAGGCGTCCACCCAGTCCTCTCAACCGGCGCAGATCAGCACCACTCCCAACTGCGGCTCCGGTTCGACGCCCACCTCCGGTGGTCTCCCATGCCTCGACTTGGACTACATTTCGCTCCATGCAACGAACTCGCCCGATTCAAACGGCAACTACGAAGTCAACACCAACAACTGCACCAACTCGTCGATTCTCGGCTGTGCAACGGGTTGGTTGGCCCAAGTGGCTCCGTTGGCCAATGTCCCTTCGGGCGGCATTGGATCGATCACTCCAGGACAGGGTTCGAACGGGCCAGACAGCCCAGTGGATCCCTCCGGCGATCCACTCATGCCTGCCTCCTGCACTCCGCCGACTTCCGTGTCCGGTTGCACGTCCGTCTTTTGGGTCCCCCCCAGCAGCAATTTCCAATACGTGGATGTCACAAACGACATTGCGTTAGGCGTAGAGGACCTGGTCAACCTGGCAACGGGGCAAGCCACTCAAGTTGGCTTTGGGATTCCCGCCAGCACGCAACGAAGCTACATCGCGAGGTTTTACAGCGGAGGATTCGCGGATACTATTGAGCTCTCCAACGTCTTCGGAGGATCGTACAACGGGGGCGTCCCACTCTGGTCTTCGGCGCTCGCCGTTAACGCCCTGACCGATGTCGAAAACGCGCTGAACGGCGCAGGGGTCTTGCCGGACGGACTGTTGAGTTGCATGACCCAGCAGGTCGTGACCACCCAACTGATAGGCCAGGTCTCTCAACTTCAGCAAGGACTGTCGAATCCCAGCACCGATGTCGGACTATTGCTCCTCTCGACAATCAACCAGATTAGCGGTGACTTCGAGGGCGCCGCGGTGCAGTGTGTTTCGGATCAGGCTTCCCAGTCACTAGTAAAATTCCTGTTCGGTATTGGCGAGCAGGCTGCGAAGTGGGTCTCGGTAATCCCACAAATACTCACTGCGGTCAGTGACGCCGGCCAAGTTACGCAACAGCTCGTTGAGATGAAATACTACGCGACCGCGGTCGAGACTGCCCTGGCCAGCGTCGGAAATCCAGCGCCGCAAGCAGCCTCCATCCAGCTCACCTGCCCCGATGCAAGTATGCAGGTCAACCAGCAGGAAACTTGCACCGCCGCGGCGTTCGACGCCCAGAATAACCCTATTCCGGCATCACAGGCGGGCCTCCAGTGGTCGTGGGTATCCTCGCCTGCGTCAGGAACGGGCAGCGTGATCAACGTCCTGAATACCAATTCAGGGGCTGCCCAGGTGGTAGCCGTCGCTCCCGGCAACGCAACTATCGTGGTTACTGCTCCGAGGACCTCAGGCGGGCCCTTCGTCTATAAAGATTTCGCCTTGACTATCGACCAAGCACCGCTTGCGAGTATTACCATAACGCCCCCGACGGTTACCGAAGCCACAGGAACGATTTGGCAACTTGTGGTGCAGGGGTTTGATGCCCAAGAGAATCCGGAACCGTTAGGCGCGATAACCTGGACTACGTCTGCCTCAGCAGTGGCGACCATTGGCGCGTGGCCAGGCCTTCCCAACGCCGGTCAGCTCCAGCTAGTCGCGCCCGGCACCGCCATCATGACGGCCTCAGTGGGCAGTTTCTCGGCCACCGTGTCGGTGACAGTTACCGGCTCTGGGGTTGCCAACCCCGTTCCTTCCATAACGTCTCTTTCCCCAAGTTCCCTGACCGTCGGTGCGTCGCCGCAGAACTTGACCATCAACGGAACAGGATTCATCTCGACTTCTGCTGTGACGTTTAACGGAATTGCGCGCATTGCTACGTATGTGAGCTCGACCCAGCTGACGATTTCCCTCACCGCGGACGACCTTGCGACGGCCGACAGCTTTCCTGTCGTGGTCACGAATCCCGCTCCGGGTGGCGGCCCTTCGAACTCGGTGAACTTCACGGTCTTGGCCGGAGGCAGCCAAGGCACCACTGAAATGCTGGTCGCCGACTCGAGCGGACAACTCTGGAAAACAGAGGGATTATCCGATGACGCGATATGGATTGGCAGCTTACCGGTCGTAATGAGCGACATCGCAGCCTACAACGGGAAACTCTACGGAGTTTCGAACCCTCCCGCCGGGAGCAGCAGCACGTTGTACAGCATCGACCCTAATACCGGGAGCGGCGCAGCTATCGGCAGCGACACAGGTGCACCTCTGGATGCTCTCGCTTTCAGCCCCTCAGGCACCTTATACGCCGCAGAAGCGGATAACCTGTACACCGTCGACACCGACACCGGCACGGCCACCCTCGTCGGCAGCGGTAGTGGCGCCGGCTCTTATGCCTCCTTCGGCGATTTGGAGTTCGACAGCTCCGGCAATCTCTACTTGACCAGCAATTCCGGCAACGGCGACCAGTTGTTCACTATTGATCCGACAACCGGCCAAGGCACACTGATTGGCAGTATCGGCTACAGCGGGGTCTATGGCCTTGCCTATTTCAAGGGCATTATGTACGGCTTTACCGGCTCCGGGTCAGTGATCACTATCAACTTGAGCACCGGCGCTGGAACCCTGGTTTTTGCCTATAACCTTGGATTCGACGGGGCTACTGCCATCTCGCCGCCGGCCACAACTCCACAGACACTCTTGACGGATACCTTCTCCGAGGACTCCGCGCTGAATACATCCCTTTGGAGTTCCAATACAACTTTGCTGCTGGGGATTGCAGAGTACACCGGCTTCTTTACCAACGCCACGTACGAACAGCCGGTGCTCTCCTTCAGCAATTTAGGGATGAGCATGTCAGGTGCTAACAACTATTATGAATTCACCGGAATCCAGTCGAACACCGCGCTCACCCCGCCGTTTACTGTGCAGACGACGGTTGAGGCTACGGTCGACTATGCCTGCGCGTTCCAATTCTACGTGATCAGTGGCGACCAGTCGGAATCAGTTTTCTTCACTGCCAACCTCGCGCCCGCTTCCGGATTTTACGGCTTTGGCGTTAATTTGGGTCCTGTCGATGGTGGGGGATATTCTAGTTACAATATGGATAATAATGGAACTATCAATACCTGGTATGTCCTTGGCTTCAAGTTCGATGGGCGCGGATACGGTGAGGCGACCTTGAACGACACCAGCGGCAATCGAATCGGTTGGACCCTGCCTTTCTCCATTGGGAACGGGCCGTTTTACCTGGTCTTAGCACAATACGAGGGAGGGCCGGACGTTGCGGGACCGAATACCGCCATCTGGCAGTCGATTTCCGCCACGAACCCATAGTTTGATCTTACTCGGTACTTGCGCGGCGGATGGGGCGTACCCGGGCGGCGGACTGATCTTCGACAAAGCGAGAAATCTATACGGCACAGACAGTTCCGCTGGAAATCTGTCCGATTGCGACCAATCGGGCTGTGGGACGGTGTTTGAACTCGTGCCCACTTCGGCGGGAATATGGAGACAAGTTACACTTTACAGCTTCCAGGGTGAGACAGATGGAGGAAGCCCCGCAGCTAATCTCGTAATGGACACCAATGGAAATCTCTACGGGACGGCCCCGGCCGGCGGCGATTATAGCTATGGAGTAATCTTTGAACTCATACCTTAACGAAGCAGCCAAGTACCCGTTCGAGCCGGACTGGGGTGCGTAATTAAGGGGGGATGCAAAGATTGTAGCCCCCGAAACGTACCGACTTATTAATCAGGTTGCTTTTGCTGCAGACCATAGCCCTCCCGCAGCCCACGCGGAACCCTGACGGAGGATTCAGGTTCTGTTTCCATTGCGGTTCAAAAAACCCGAGCACAGAATCTCTCTGTACCGAATGCGGGTGCGAAGTTAGGTTAATGCTGCGGGTGCCGAAACTGTTCTCTATGTCGATGCCAGCTAAGCGGCGATCGTGGCGGTAGACAAAGCCATCTTGTTCACCGGGCCTCCCGCTGCAACCCGGCCAGTGGCACGCAGCCCAGCGTCGCGAGAACGCTGCAGCTTACCCTCGTTTTGACTCAGGGGTCCACCCCCGACTCGTTCACTATTGCCAGCGGCTAACTAATGACGAAGTGGCAGGAAAAGCTCCCTCGACAACCCTGACAACTGTGCCGAACACTCATGGGTCCGGCGCTTTCATCATTAAGTCCACGATTCGAGCGCCGAAGTAAGGCGTCAATAGGTCCGACAGCAGAGCCCTGCCGTCGGGACCATAAATACCCTAGAATCCTTTACATAGCTTTGCGATTGGTGCATGATTACCGGCATATGGAATTTTCGGATTTCATACGTTATAGAAGGTAGGGCACAAATAGTGGCCGCGCTTCCTGACGAAGAGGTCGTGAGAACCTTTCAGGAAACGGGAGGTGATGACTGTTTTGCGGAACTCTTCGCCAGGCATCGCCAAAGGGTGTATTCCGCGTGCCGGAGGTTTTTCACAGACAACGCCACGGCGGAGGACGCAGCTCAGGAAGCATTCCTCCGGGCCTATCGCAACATAAAGAGCTTTCACGGAGGTAACTTCCTGGGATGGCTGATGAAGATCACCAGGAATGCTTGCATTGATCTGTGGCGGAAGATCCCGGAAGAAACCGCCACCGAGGATGATCCTTTGCCAGATTTGGCGGTGCCCGGAGCGCTCGAGTCTTCGCCTGATATGCACCTGGCGGTTGAACAAATCTGGCAAGAGATGAGTTCACTGACACCCGAGCAGCGCCTCTGCCTGGGGATGTTAATCGAGGGCTACTCCTACGAGGAGACAGCGGTCCGCACGGGCTTCTCGCTTAAAGCGGTGAAATCTTATATCCAAAACGGCCGCCGGATGCTCTGGCTGAAAATGGAAGGAGTGCTTTACTAGCTGAAATGGGCAGTTGTAACGAGGAAGACTTCCTGGAGAGGCTGGGGCCTCAGTTGCGGTGGAAGATCCGCGCCCAGCGAAGGTTCTGTCCGGACGCCGAGACCCTGTCGGCGGTTCTGGAAGGAACCGCGCCCGGACCTGTGTGCGAACAAGTCATAAAGCACTTGAGGCATTGTGCTCAATGCGCCGCCCTCGAGACCCGCCTGCGAGCTTTTGATGAAGTCACCATGCCTGAGAGCGCAGTGGAGTGGACCCAGGCGCGGGCCCGGCTCGACAACTGGCTCGACGGATTCCTTCGCTCGGAGCGGGCCGCGCGTGCCCAAAAAGAGGGCAGGTCACTCTGGGGAGTCCTGACTTGGGAAACCGTCTCAAAGTTCCTCCTGCCGGGGAAACTTAAGTGGGCGCTGGGCGCAACTGTAGTCGTCCTTATGCTAATCCCCAGCGCGCTCCTGCTGAGGCTCAGGCACGAGCAGCTTCTTGAGAACCAGGCCGCGCTTCGCCAGGCTATCCCGCAACAGCAACCTGCCTCGCCGCCGGCCGGCACGCCTGCCGAGGCGCCACCTCGCGAGTCGCAGAAAGGGGGGCAAACGACAGTAACAGCACCACAGGGGAAACATGCAGCAACGCCAACCTCCTCGCCGGAAACGACCGCCCCGTCTTCGCCGCAAGGCCAGAACCTGCCAACTCTGACTGCCGAGGCCAGGCAGTCCCCGCCTCCGGCGACGGGGGAAACCGCCCAGCCTGCTCCGGCCACTCCAGCGACTGCTGTCGGTCGTGGTGCTAGTGGGGCTCTTACTGGACCCGCAACTGGTCTCCGTCCGGGGGCCGGCCTCACCGCGGTTATATCGGGCGGCAGCTACCCCCCACGCATCTTTGTAGGCAACGGCCAGGAAGCGAGTCTCGGCCCCGGAGGGAGAATAGTTGAAATCCGTGACCGGAATCACGGCATGGTGGTCGAGTGCGGGCTGCATCCTGCTGAACGCACAGTCGTGACCGAGAGTAACGGCCTGCGGGTCGTCAGCTTGGGGCCTCACCATGGCTATTTGGAGCGACCCTTCATCAACCGGAACGAGAGGACGTACTTTCGACGGACCTACTTGGTCGACGGCCGCTCCTTCGCGCAGGTCTACCAGGCAGACTATTACCAGGGTGTGCGCTACTACAGCTACGTGCCGGCCTACTATTATCATCCCGCGTTTTATCATTGGGCCTACAGCCCGTGGCCGGCCCCGGTAAATTACCGGTGGAAATGGTACGGAGCGCCATGGTACACCTCCTATGGGACTTATTTCGCCCCGGCTTCCGCGTATCTTTCCGCACCTCTGTGGTTGACGGACTTCCTGATTGCTGAAGATCTACGACTCGCCTACGAGGCAGCTCAGAATCACCGACCGGACGAGCAGCCGGCCGAAGCTGGAAGCACTGCCGCAGCCCAGCTCACGCCCGAAGTAAAAGCAGCCGTCGAAGCGGAAGTGAAACGCCTGCTCGCGGCGGAACAGGTGGAAGCGTCCCTGCCCACTACGGCGAGTGGCTCGATGCCGACTGCCGGCAGCGCGGCAGCGCCCGCCGCATTGGATCCCGCCCGGCGTCTGTTTGTGGTGTCCAGCGACCTCCTTGCATCCTCAACTGGGGGACAGGAGTGCGAGCTCACAGGGGGAGACGTGATTGCCCGCATCGATGACACGCCGGACCAGGACGGCAAGGTGCGCACGACCGTTCTGAGCAGCAAGCAGAACGAGTGCGCCGTCGGTTCTAGGCCAAAGTTCGAGGTGAACGACTTGCAAGAGATGCAGAACAGTTTTCGCGTGCAGCTTGATAGGGGGCTTTCGGCGCTCGCAGAGAGTCAGGGCAAGAATGGTCTCCCGCCAGCCCCCGATACCGCCGCCACCGCCGGTGAGATTCCGCCGCCTGCTCCTGACCCGAACGTCGAAATGATGCTGCAAAACGCACAGAACGAAGCCACCCAGCTTGAGGCGGAGGTCCAACAAGAAATTCAGAGCACAGAGGCCGCAAGTGAACGGGCCAACGGACAACGCATCGGAGTCGCCGTTCCCAGCGTGCCGGGGGCTGGGCAAACGGCCGCAGCGGCCTCTGGCGCCACATCGAAACGGCCAGGCAAGCCAGTTATTCCCGGCGTGTCCAAACGCCAGGCAGCAAGAAAAGTCCCAACAGCACATTCGGCCCCAGCCCCACGACCGGGAAGGATGGTACCACTCAAACCGCCCACCCACGCCGTGCCACCACCTCATCTCTGAAAAAACTCCCAAGACAAAAGAATGCGACGCGAGCCACGATAGTATGGAATTCTTCGTTTTGCTGCGTTCCCGAAAGTAGAGAAGCGACTAAGAAAGAGCCGCAGCAATCGAGACATAGCGAGCTGACTAAGGCTAGGTCAAAAACGCGCAGACCTCGCCCGCGCAGTGAAGGAGGTTGATCATGCCTATGAGCACCTCAATTGCTCTCCGATACTTCACGATGGGTCGGTACATACCGATGTCTCTTGCCCTCGCTCTGGCGCTTGTGCCGGCCCTTTCCGTTGGAGCCGATACACCACCGTTTTGCACAGGCTGGCCAGGAGGCTCGCCACGACCGCTGCCACGACCCTCATGCTTCCCACGGCCCACGTGCCCGCCACCAGCCACCGCGCATACAGCGGTGCCTATGATCACGTCAGTATCCGCCGTCAGGGACCGTGCTAAGCAGACCATCGTTATCCGAGGCAGCGGCTTCGGAGCCCAGGCGGGTTACGTCAACCAGAACTCTCCTTGCATTGCCATTCATGACGAGACGGATACGCCGGTCCGTTCGACTCATTGGGAGGCGGGGCATGTAGCAGCTCTGACTTGGTTACCCTCAGCGTGGGGCGGTGGAAAGACAAAGTAATCCGAGTTACCGGATTCGGCGGGGTTTACGGGACCGGTGGCCAGAAGCTGAATGTCGGCGACCAAATCAAATTTGAGGTTTGGAACCCGCAAAGCGGCGCCGGCCCCGCCACCTACGAGCTGATCGTTAACGGTGGCCAAGACTGCGCTCATTCTTGATTACCGCTTGCCGAATTGTTGGACATCGAGTGGAGTGAGCGATCACTAGCTGACGGAACCGAGAGAACCACGTATTGGTGGAGATGCCTACGCGAAGCCTTTCGAACTATATAGCGACCGCTTGGTTGGTGATACTGCTGGCCGGTACGACGATCGGTGCTACTGTGCTCTTTGCGCCGCCCGTGGCCTATGCGCAGTGCTCTGAGCGTTGCAAGGGTGTGGTGGTGACGCTACCAGACAAAGGACCGATTGAAATAGACGAACAGGTGAACCACCCCTGGGTTAAGTTCGAGTTTAAGGGTACGCGCTATCTTGCTATAGAGGAAACAATCGAAATCATGCCTGAACATACGGACATCTATAGATTTGTGATGGAGGACAACGGCTCAAATGTTTTTCTAGCGGGGGCAGAAAAGGAGCGACTCAAGCTCGCGGAGAAAGAGAAGGCGCAATTGTTGGGTAACCCTTGTGTGAGGGAGGAGATAGTCGCCAGACTGAGTTGGCTGGGAAGGAACGTGCATCCTCCCCCTATACTACGTTCGCCCGAGGAAGCCCGCGCATATAATCGTCAGCGGGAACTTGAAGACAGTCAGCCTGGACCGTGCGAGGTACCAGCGTCGAACGACTCGACGATCAGCGGCAGCACGGGACTAGTCGTTACTGTCCCGCGTATCACGTCCGTGACGCCAATCATCCCGACCGCGACGCAGACTATTATCATCACAGGGGAAGGCTTCGGCAGTCATCCGCCTTACGTTGGCCAGAACACACCGTACATTGCATTCCATGACAACACAAACGCTACTAGGGCGTGGTGGGAGGCGGGACACGTAACACCGACCAACTGGGACGCGATTACGCTCAACGTGGTAGTGCCTGAATTTTGTGTTGGTGATTCAAAAGGTTTCGCGAGATCTACTGTTTCATTAGAGTTCTCTCGAATTCTTCGAGGAGACTCAAATGCTGATCGGTGGGAAGGGGTGCCTTCG
>JBELAJ010000085.1:0-20153 GCA_049508935.1 Terriglobia bacterium
TAGCGTTGGAAGAGCCCCTTGTATAGAGTGGCTTTGAGCCATCCTTTCCACCCACGCCGTTGCGGCAACGTCGAGATCCGGGGGAGACTGTGATAAAAGAGCCGTGCCGTGGCCAGCGCGTTGACGCAAACGAAGAGATCCTCGGGGATCGCGCCATAGCCTGCCCAGAAGGCGCGCTCGCAGATCTGCACCGTCTCTTGGGGCGTGAACGGATAAAGCAGAGGTTTTCGAAGCTCAAAGATAATGGTGCACAAATCGTGGAGGACGACCTTGCGTTCCGACGGCTCAAAATCCACTACCCACAGGTGCTCATGGTCGGAGTCCCAGATCAGGTTCGGTAATGAGAAATCACCATGGTTGAGTGCCACGGGCACATGGAAGGAGGTGCGGGGACCAAGGTTGCGCGCCAGGAGTTCGATCGCTTTCAATGCCCACTCACCATTATGCGTCCCTTCCAATTCTTTCTTCCGGATCAGGGCGTGCAACGACTCCTCAATGTCGAGGAGTTCCAGAGTTTCGCACCCTTGCGCAGAGAACTCGTGGACGCGCCTCAGCCAAACCCCGGCTCGAAAGATCGCTGCCAGCGTCGACTTCAGTTTTTGGCCCTTCGACCATGCCCAACTCACAAAGCGATCCAGCCGAGTGCCGCGCACCTCTTCGAATACCAAGGTTCGGTGGTCCAATGAGTACCCCAGCGGAGCGGGTATGCTTTCGCTACCAACCAGGGAGCGCATTTCGCGAACCATCCGCCATTCGGCGGCGATTTGTTCCTCCACCGGTCTTTGCGGCTTCTCCGGACTTGCCAGTTCTTCCCAAGGAGTTGCATAGCGAGGCGGGACGGGAAAGGGGTCCACCAGGAGTATTTTTGCAAAGAACTGTGTCCCATCGGCCTTCCCCGTGCACCGAAGGACCCAGCCGACAGAGCCGATGCAATGGCTCTCGATGCTCACAAGGCTGGTCGAGGTGTTCAGGGCAGAAGCTACTCGACCGCGCGCATCATCCAAGCGGTCGGGGCCGGTAAGTATTGCACTTCTGCGGCGGATGGCCGCAGATGAAGTGACCGCATTTTCAATGTTGCAAGCATCGGATTTCAATTTCATCCTCGTGTGGTGAGGGAGGCTTCTTCCTGCATAGCGAGAGACGTGGTGGAAACTTCCTCAGAAATCTTCGCTCGCCTTGACTCGCGGCGCAGGATTAAAACTGCTCCAATCACGGCCGCGGCGCTTGAGAGCACCCACGCAAAAAGCGCCCCGCGCAACCCGAACCAGCGTGTGCAGGGGACTCCGACTGTAATTGCCACGACGCAAGCCGCTGAATAGGCGACAAACGCTTTCGCCGGTGAGTGCATGGCCTTCAACACAAGGGTCTGTGCGCTCCCGGAGATTCTCAGAATAGATCCCAGCGCAACCCAGGGGAGCAGGTTCACGACGTGCATATATCTACCGCCGTAAAGGTGGTGGACGATCGGGCCCCGCAACAGAAGCAGTACGGCCCAGTACAAGCACGTTCCCCCGAAGTAGAGAAAGGTCAAACGCCAAACGATGCGGCCGGCCACACCCCCATCCTGGTGGTGGGCACGAGAGGCAACGGGCAAGCTCAACAGGGAGATGGCTACAAATGCCTGACCGATCGGCGACGCGAGATTCATCAGTGCCTTGAACTTTCCCGCCTCGGCCAGCGTATAGTAGCTTCCCAGTAGCGGGTAGTAAATAGCCAGAGAACACCAGATCACCACCGAGTTGGCGACCGCCCAACGGCCATACGTCCAATGCCTGCGCACAATATCCCTGAGGGGAAAACCCGGCGTGGTCTCGACGAGCCCGGCCTTGAGCCAGCGGAGCAACAGGGGCCCGGTAGCTATTGCGCCTGCGGCCAACAGGAGAAAAGCTGAGAACGGCGATAGGGACCTGAACCTGTAGAGGAGCGCCAAGCCAGTCAGAAGCAGCGCGGAATAAATGCAGGCCCCGAGCACGGCTTTCTGGGGCAAGAACACAATGTAAAACCCGCGACGGGCCAACCAGAAGAGCAGCAGGCAAGGTGTGGCAAGACCGATTCCCACCAGGGCGTCAGGCAACAAGCTGGTGGGCTTCACTGCGTGGAGGGCCGCTGCGGTTGCGAAGAGTGCCGCCATCATCAAAAACGAAAGCACGCAGTGAATGCGAAGAAGCCCGCCCAGGTAGCTGGTCAGATTGCCGCTGTAAACCGAGGGACCAAACACGCTCATCGGCTCGAGAATGAGAGAGCCATACAGGGCGGCCATGAACAGGAATATCTCGAATGCCAGAGCGTATGCTCCGTACTGCTGTGGGGCCAGCCAGCGCGCCAGCAGAATGGCGATGAGGAAATTCGATCCCGAAATAAGCCCTTGATCCAGGATCGCAAAGATCCCGCGGCCTGACCATTTTCGCAGGCTCAGCTTCAGCCCTTCAATTTTCATAAGCAGCGGATTCATGCCTGGGTCGGGATGAGACGCTGTGCTGATTCGTTCACAACTTCTGAGCCCTGGGCTCAAGCGCGGCGCCAGTTCTCTGCTTCATTTTGAGCGTGAGCCAACGGAGCCGTTGATATCCACGCTTCAGGAGTTCCGGGAGGCGATTGAAGAGCATAAAGAAGAAGGGAAGTGGATCACGCCACGAGAGAAAAGCAGCCTCCTCGACGCCCGAGAGGGATTTAAACCACTCCCTAATGGTCAGGCTGCCCTCGCGGAAGTAGCGGTACGAAGAAACGGCGTCCAGATCCTCAACGATCCACTTCCTGCCCTCGCGGGCCGGGCTGGGAACTATTTGCTGTCCCGTCAGGTCCAAGTAGAGGGCGCGTACCACATCGATGCCGTTCACGCCGACGAAAAGGCGGAACGTCGCCCCGATCCTGGGATTCACGTCGAGAACTTTGTAGAGCCCGTCGCGAGAGTCGTAACGGTAGCCGATGTCCACGATCCCGCGATAACCGATGGCATTCATGAAGCGATGAGTGGTTCGCTCTACGTCTGGATTGGGCAGGCAAATGCCGAGGCTGGTGCAGCCGGTGTGAACCGGGCATTGCCTGATCTTCTTGCCGGTAAAGCCCACCAGGCACTCAGACGCCCCATCAAAGTAGCCGTTGAACATCCAGATTGTATCGTCGCCGCCGGGAATGTACTCCTGGAGCATCAGGTTGGGGCACTCCGGGTCTTCCGCGCGGTCGTAGGTACGCAGCAGTTCCGCGGCAGAGTGTTCGACGAACATCTTCTTTCCGGTTCGTTCCCACAACCGTTGCCCATCAATGCCCTTCAACATGATCGGGAACGATGCCCCGGCCAGAAAATCAATGACCTCTGTGCGAGAAGTCGGGAACACGCATTTAGGAGTGGGGATGTCGTGGCGGATCGCAAGGCCGTACATTCCGTGCTTGCTCGAGAGCGCATCGACCAAGCCAGGTGGCTGATCAGGAAAAACGAACGACTCGCGGAGCGTCGCGCTCCAGCGGGCTACGAAACGCGCTGTCCGGTCTGTGGTGGGAATCAGTATTGAGGGGCGTCCAATCTTTCGCCGCACCTCCGATAGAAATGCCAAGGATTCCCGGTCCGGAGCGTGCTCAATGTCCCAAACAAACCGGCCGCGACAATGGCGAGAGAAATTCGCAGGCGCGATGACGCTGGGGTCCAGATTGTAGACGTCGACGCCAAGTGGCCCCAAGCTCCGCATAATGTTCAGGCCGCCATGGCTGTCGGACCTCAGGATCAATACCGGTATGGAGTTGTAGTTAAGCCGAATCATTGATGATTTGTGATTGGTAAATGACGGTTTTTTGGATTTGAAATTTGGAATTACAGACTTTGCGAGGGCGCCAATTGCGAGCCGCGACGTTCCCATCGCTAACTCGAATCACCCATCGTCGCGCGCTCCAGAACCTGTCCCGGAATAAGCAAACTTTTCTTCCGTGGACGTGAACCCCACCACTTCGTCACCCTGAAGAATGTACGCCCAGTCAAGGTCCGCAATGTGTGTGAGGATGAACACCAGGTCACGCCCTTGGCCGCTTCGCATCAGGTAGTCGGCGCTGCGGCTGGACAAGATACTGTCCGTAGTCGCCGCGCCCCAGCGCTCAACCGTTTTATCGGTTTCCCTGTTTTCGGCGACATAACCCGAATCGATAAGTTGTCGCGCCATCCACGCGCAGCATATCAGGTCCTCCACGCGGCGTTCGCCGCGGCTGCCCGCGCCAATCAGGGCGAGATGTGAGTGGCGGCCGGCGAGATACCGGGAAAGGAACTCAACGTTCCGGAAACAAGCGATGTAGGCGGCTTCGCACTGGCGCGCCAAATGAATGAGTTTCGTTCCCGAGGATGAAAGCAGGACCAAAGGGCGAGAGACGTCGGTTCGCGAAGCCAATTCCGCCGGGCTGTTGTTCATATGAAAACCGCGAGGTATGACGCCGCCAAGTTCTCCAACCAACAAGGGATTGGACAACCGCGCGGTGACCCGCCGCGCCTCTTCCAGCGAGGACACGGGGAAGCACCGGCGCCCCATCGACACTGCCGTAGCGATGGTAGTGCTCGCGCGGATGACGTCGACGGCGACCACCCCATATCCGCTCCTGTATTGCAGTATGCTTTCGGGAAAGAAATCGATCACCACTTTTCTTGTCATGCGGGGATCCCCAAGGTTTGAAGGGCTGCAGTCGAACCCTCCACAGAGCGGCGAGGCCTTAGCCGCTCGTTGGCAAAAGCGTCAGAGTGAATCCCCCGCCGGTAGATTTCGACCCGCAACACCTCTTCCAGCCGCACGTTGCATAAGTGCACTTCGGGGCCGAAATGGTCCAGCAGCGCAAATTGACTGGGCTTATTGGGAGCTTCGAACATGACCGTGCCGAAACCAAACGCTTCGGCAAAGAGATCGGCGTAAGCGGGATTGAACACTCCCTCGCCGTCGAAGAGCCCCACGCCGCGCGCGCTCTCCCGGGCTTCAACCACCAGCTGAACGGCTCCCGCATCCAGCCAACGCCGGCCCTGAAGAATCAACGCTTCGACGCCTTGAATGCTAAACGGGCCTTCGTGCTTTTTGCCCAGCTCGAACTGAACGTCGAGGTCCCTTTCCGCGGCCATCGCGATCACTTGGCGAGGTTCCAGAGGCATTTCCGTGAAGCCTTCGCCGCACTCAATCCTGGTGACACCCATATCGGCGCAAAGATCGAGGTAGGCCGGTAACCCCCCTTGCGCCACGGCAATCTCGAAGGGTCCGCCACCCGTGACCACAGGCACGTCACACCGTCGGGCGGTTTCGATCTTCCGATGCGTGGCGCTTTCCTTCGCGATCATCCAGCAGCTCATCGAGATTTTAAGGATCGAAAACAAGTGAGAGCTTTGTTCGAGATGGCTTTCGAGCGTGATGGGGTCGTAGCCGGGATCAAAAGGGCTCGTCAAGGCCGGCAAGTCGCGTACGCCGATTTTTTTCAGATAGTCCGCTGTGTGCAGTCTCCTGCTCATGAAGCCTCCTGCTTTTTTCCTTCGCTGAGGAACGCCTTAAGCCGCCCCTGCTCCTTTCAAGACGGCAGGAATGGTACCCGCGAGGATTTTGAGGTCAAGCCACAGGGACCATTCATCGATGTACTGCATATCCAGCTCCATCCATTTGTCGAACCCGATGGAGCTTCTTCCCGAGATTTGCCAAAGACAGGTCAGGCCGGGCGGGACGCTGAATCGCCGTCGATGCCAGTCCTGGTCAAAGCCTTCGTAATCCCTTACGGGCAGCGGCCGGGGGCCCACGAGGCTCATCTCGCCTTTCAAAACGTTCAACAATTGCGGAAGTTCATCGATACTGGTTTTTCGTAAAGCCCTCCCCACCAGCGTTACACGCGGGTCACTCTTGATCTTGAAGACGGGGCCTTCGACTTCGTTCAGGTGCTCTAACTCAGCTTGCTTCTGTTCCGCGCCCGTCACCATGGTGCGGAACTTGAAGATGCGAAAACGGCGCTTGTTCAGCCCCAGCCTTTCCTGGGTGAAAAAGACCGGGCCCTCGGAGCTCAACTTGATGAGGAGCGCGACAGCGAGAAACAAGGGCGCTAACAGGAAGAGCAGCAGTGAGGCCAGTACGAAGTCCAAAACGCGCTTGAACACAACGGGCCAGCCATCGATCGGCCCCGTCGACAGCGTGATCAAAGAATCCCCGCCGAATTCCTCTGCTCGCGGCTTCGCAACCTTCAGGTTGAAAATTCCAGGAAGGAACCGCACAACGATTCCGTGCAGTTCGCAGAGCGCCGCGACGGCCAAGCAACGCCCATTGAAGGATCGCATGGGAAGCCCGATCACGACTTCATCGACGACGCTTTTACGGAGGTATTCTGCGAGCCCGTTGAAATCACACACCAGAGGAGAACTGCTCTGGCAGAATTTGTCGAAACCACTCCAGGGTATGTCGACAAACCCAATCACTCTGTATCCGGATTCCGACTTGAACTCGAGCTTGCGGGCGAATTCTACCGCTCGCGGATTCGTTCCCACGATGAGGACGTTGCGGAGGTCCCGTCCGCGACGCCGAATGCCCTCGAGGAAGAACCTCAGGCAGAGGCGGCTCCCGATCGTCAGGCCGGTGCTAGCCAGCCAGAACACCAGCAGGAAGGTCGGAGTTACCATCCTGACGGAAAAGAAGATTGACAGTACGGTTGTGCACAACGTTCCGAGCGAGGTTGCCTGGAAGAATCCTAATCGCCTCATCGCCTCGCGACACAAGCCTCTGAGACTCATACACCTGCATCGAGATCAGCAAGATGTGCCACAAGGCGAGAAATCCGAAAAAGAGAATGAAGTTCTCCACCTTGATGCGCATGGATAGGAACTCAGCAAAAGAAGCTTCGCCTCCCTGCGAGACTGGCATTGCGGCTACAACGAAAGCCGCAGTCATCACCAGGAGATCGAAGAGTTTTAGAGCTTTGATCAGAAGTTGTCGACGCACAATGCTCATGGCTGAACTCCTTGGTACCTGGGTTCAATACATTGCTTGGCTGGCGCCCTCGACTTTCATTTCTGGAGCGTAAGCAGGGCTTGCGCACGGCACTGCGAGTTGAGACTTGAAATACGGGATGACCCGATCGATGCCCTCGCGCAGCCCCACCCGGGGCTGCCACATCAGGGTGGAGGAGGCTCTTGAGATGTCCGGGCGCCGCCGCAGGGGATCGTCGACGGGAAGCGGTTCGAAGGCAATCGTGCTGCGGCTGGCCGTCTGTTCGATGACGGATTTGGCCAGCGCCAGGAGTGTGATCTCATCAGGATTGCCCAGATTGACAGGACCTGTCTGGTCCGACAGCAGCAACCGGTACAGGCCCTCGACCAGATCGCTGACGTAACAGAAGCTTCGCGTCTGGGTGCCATCTCCATAGACGGTGACGGGTTCGTTTCGGAGCGCCTGGCTCAGAAACGTCGGCAAGGCGCGTCCGTCGTCAACACGCATCCGTTCACCATAAGTGTTGAAGATCCGCACAATTCGAACTTTGACTCCGTGTTCGCGCATATAGGCCATGGCCATGGCTTCGGAGAAGCGTTTGGCCTCGTCGTAGACGCTGCGCGGGCCGATGGGGTTCACTCGTCCCCAATAGGATTCGTTCTGCGGACACACATCGGGATCCCCGTAAACTTCCGAGGTAGAGGCCAACAGGACGACACTGCCGTACTGCTTCGCCATGCCGAGCACGTGATAGGCGCCCAACGAACCGAGCTTCAGCGTGTGAATCGCGTGTCGCATGTAGGCCTTGGGGCTGGCGGGAGAAGCGAAGTGAAGGATGTAGTCCAACCTTCTCCCCGATGCGTGCCCGTTCCGGCTGAGCCTCGGAGCCGCCCGCGACAATAAATCGTCCAAGCTGATCGGATTCGTCACATCCTGCAGCACGAACACGAAGGGTGGGTGGTCCCACAAATGCTGGATGTTTTCAATCCGTCCCGTCAGCAGGTTATCCAGGCACAACACTTCATGGCCCTCCGCGATCAGCCGGTCACAGATATGCGACCCCAGGAAGCCGGCGCCGCCGGTGACGATAGTGAGCGGCGAAGCACTGCGCCTGTTCATGATTTCAACCATTGAGATCCACCCCCATTCCTGTACAGACAGGGATGACAGGCCGGGGCTGACCCGACGCAGCCAACTCCCGCACGTAAGGCGTCTCACCCCTGCGGCCCATACCGGCATAGCTAAACCCCGCACGGCGTACTTCCTCCGGGGCGAAGAAGTTCCGGCCATCGATCAAAGCCGGGACCTGTATCAAGTCGCGCAATCGTCCCAGGTCGAGATGTCTGTATTCATCCCATTCGGTAAGCAGCAGCAGCGCTTCCGCTCCACGCGCCACCTCATAAGGTGATTCAGAGTAGGTAATGCGTCCGGCTTCCGGGGGATAAAGAGCTTTGGCCGCAGGCATCGCCCAGGGGTCATGCAAGCGTAATTCGGCTCCTTCCTTGAGCAACTCGTCGATGATTTTCAGGCTGGGGGCCTCGCGGATGTCATCCGTATTGGGTTTGAATGCGAGCCCCAAGACCCCCAACTTCTTGCCGGATATCACCCATACCGAATTGCGAACTTTGTCGAGGAAGACTTCGACGCGCCGGGTGTTGATCCGCTCCACGGCGCGCAGGAGGGAACAATCCACACCCTGCTGTTCAGCAAGATGAGCGAGGGCCCGGAGATCCTTGGGAAAACAATACCCGCCAAAGCCGATTCCAGCTTTGAGAAAAGCAGGAGAAATCCGAGGGTCCAGTCCAAGGCCCTCCGCCACGAGCTTGACGTCCGCACCCACCGCGTCACAGATGTCCGTCACCATGTTAATGAAGGATATTTTGGTCGACAGGAAAGCGTTGGCAGTGTGCTTGATGAGTTCCGCCGTGGTCACGTCGGTGACCACCATAGGGCGCTGGAGTTCACTGTAGAGGTCCCGGAGGATGGTGCGAGCTCTTTCCGAGTCGGCGCCAATCACGATTCGGCATGGCTCAAAGAAGTTCTCAATCGCCTGGCCTTCCTGCAGAAACTCGGGATTCGATGCCACGTCGAAGTCAGCTACAAAGGCTTCCTGCCCCGCCGGCGGGCCCCCGCCATTCCGGCCGCTGCCTGCCTCGCTCGCCTTCAGTGCGGAGTAACGCTGGATGGTGCGCTGGATCCAGAGAGCGGTGATTGCAGGCACTGTGCTCTTTTCCACGACTAGTTTGTAACCGTTCAGGTTCCTTCCAACAGTCCGCGAGATCGCTTCAATTTGCGAAAGGTCTGCCGCTCCATCCTCCCGTTGTGGCGTGCCGACACATATGAACACCACTGAGGCGGCGCGAATTGCCTGGGTCACATCCGACGTGGCCTGAAACCTTCCGCTGGCCAGGCTCCTGCTCAAAAGATCGTCGAGACCAGGTTTAAAGAAGGGGACCTTGCCCGCCTGGATCAAATCGACTTTTGCCGCATCTTCATCGGCTCCAATAACGTCCCAACCCAGGCTACTGAAGCCCACCGCGGTTGGAAGGCCAACGTGGCCAAGACCCAGAACTGCGATCTTGTATTGCCCAGTTGCCGTGTGTCCGAAGTCTGTTTCGTTCATACTCGTTCCTCCTGATGAATAAAGCTCCGCCCTGTGAGTCCCATGTGGGGATCCGCATAATCGGGTTGGTCAGTTGAGCGGCCGCCCTGAACAGCCGCTGGCCTTGCCCCCAGGATTAAAGCCTGTCGTAGATCGTCTGGGGAATCGGATACGTTCGGTTATTCAACACCACGCCCAACAAGTTGGCGCCGGCGTCCTCGAAACATGCCTTCGCCTTGCACGCTGCGTCTCTCCGCGTGGAGTTCGCGGATACCACCAGAATGACTCCATCGGCGGCTTGCACCAACGGCACTGCATCGGAGTAAACGTTGACGGGTGGAGAATCCATCAGCGCGTAGCGGAACTCCTGGCGCAATTCCACGATGCGACCCGCCAGCCTGCTACTACTCGTTACGCCCGCCACGGGAGAGGAGTTGCGCCCGCTGGGAAGAAACCACAAGTTGGGAGTGGGGAGCTTCTGAAGGTATTTCCGGATAGGCCCCCCATTCAATAAGGCTTCACTCAAGCCCTCGCGGTTTTCGACACCCAAACACAGATGCAGCGACGGCAAACGCAAGTTCGAATCCACAATACAGACCGGTTCGTCAACCTGGGCCGCCAAGGCTTCAGCCGCTCCCACGCAAATGGAAGAACATCCGGTTCCGGCGACCGCACCGGCCAACACCACCACTCGGCGCGATTCTTTCCCGGGCCGAAAGAAGACCGTCTGAACCAGCTTCATCAATTTCTCGCGCGATAGTACATGCGTGTCCGGCACAGGACGCATTTCGTAGGTGCGGCCAACCGGCGGCTGCGGCGACGTGTCTCGTCGCCACCGCTCCTCTCTGGAAGCTCGTTGAAGCAATTCGAAGTTTCTACTCAAAGTGTACTCCTCGGGAGAATCCCCGTGCGTTTCACGGTAATGTCCCTGCCCGTTGGGCTTGCGTTATCGGAACGGGCGAGGCGTTTGACGACTTCACCCGGATTCTTTTCGTCAGTGCTTCGCCGGCATCGAGATGGAATCTCCCCACCAGCGGCTTGATGCCGGCCGGCGGTATGACTTCGCAGGTGTGCCACCCCGCCGGCAGCACCGTCTCCACCCGGCTCGCCCCGTAGGACCGTCCGTCGATGTACACTTGCATTCCGGGGGGTTCGGTCACCACAGCGAATACGCCGGTCTCGTTACTGGTAAGCTCTGCCGCCAGCCACTTGTCCCGGCCCTCGTCCACGTGTACGCGTTGGGTCCACGCCGAATACCCCTGCATTGAAACTGATACGATGTAGGTTCCGGCAGCCAGTGAGAACATGTGAGGTGTAACCCAACTGGGGTCCTCCCGGCCGTTGATGGAAATCCGCGCGCCCCGCACGCTGGATTGCACGACGAGTTTGCCGCGCTCTCCCTGCGCGCCGAGGTCGTCCACTGAAGATGCCGTGCCTGCACGCAGCTTGTTTCGCCGGTTCACTGCTCGGCCGTCGGAGGCGATTTCCTCGGTTTTTTGCCCTGCAGACGAGTGCCTGCGCGCGCCGGATCTGGCGTTTGCGGCTCGAGGATTCGCGGTGTTTGTGGTTTGTGCTTGAGCGTCTGGCGCGCGCCCAGGGTTTGCGTCGCCGGGCAGCGCCTGGGGAGAGGCCAGGGAGGTCGAGGCAGGCGCGTCAACAGGTGGAGCGCCGGCCGCTTCCTGTGCGCCGCCCGAATGGTCGGTGCCGGTGGCCTGAGGAGGCGTGCTTCCGCGGGGAGGTTCGGCAATTTGTGGAGCCCGGGCAGGCGAGCCGTCCTCGCGGGGCATTACAGCACGCAACTCCTTCGACGCCGCCTTGACGTATGTCGCGCCCCGCGCTTCCTGCTCGACGAAATCCAGACTCCTTCCCAGCCAGGGACCCCGCCAAGCGAAAACCGCGACAGCCAGGATTGCCAGCGTGGCGAGAGCCGTTGCGCCGCGATTCGACTTCCTGCGGGCGGTTCTGGCCGGCGCCGTATACCGGGGATTGTCGCCGGCTCCGCCCGTCCAGTCGGGCGCGTAGTCAGAGAAGTCCACGCGATCTAAAAGGTCACTGCCGCCTGCTGAAGGGAATGCGCCAATACCCGCCCCAACCTCCGCAGTTTTTGGCTTTACTGCCGGTCTCTCCCGCGCGCCAACGGCGGTCCCAACTGCCGCCACACCTTGCCGGGCAGGCTCTGCTGCATCCCGACGACCCTGTCCCAGCGACTCCAGGTTCAGGTCGGTGATCACCTCCTGCAAAGTGGAGACGTCGATGCTCTTCTGGTTCTTCGCGTAACCGAGGGACAAAGCATGGAAACAGAGATTGTTGATTACCCTTGGAACGCCTCTGCTGTATCTGGCGATCAATGCCAATGCACTGGGCTCGAACAACCTGCCCCCTTTGTACCCTGCGACGCGAAGCCTGTGCTGGATGTACTTTTCGACTTCATCCCTGCGGAGCAAGGGGAAATGCGTAACGATCGATATCCGTTGGCGTAGCTGCGCCAATTGCGGCTTTGCCAGTTTATCGGCCAGAGCCGGTTGTCCGACCAGAACGACTTGCAGGAGTTTTGCTTCTGGCGTCTCGAAATTGGAAAGCATTCGCACCATTTCCAGCACCGAGTCGTCGAGATTCTGCGCTTCGTCGATCACCAGCACTAGCCGCTTGCCACTGCCCGAACTCCGAATCAGCAGATCGTGCAATTGTGCCTGCAGGTCACTCAAATCTTGTCCTGAAGGCTCAGTCTCCAAATCCAGGAGGAGGTTCTTGAGGAATTCCCTCGAATCCGTGTGGGCCTGGAACAGAAACGCCGTCAGCGCGGAGTCCTGCAGCTTGTCCATCAGGCGCAGGACAAGCGTGGTTTTGCCTAGGCCTGGAGGAGCAATGAGCGCCATGAATCCGCGGCCTGTCTCAATTCCGTAGACCAACGACGCCAAGGCCTCCTGATGCGCCGGACCCAGGTATAGAAAACGAGGGTCGGGAGTAACGCCAAAGGGTTGTTCCTTGAGTCCGTAAAATTGAAGAAACATAGAGAAACGCCCCTACTCCTGTTGTCCCGACAGCAAGAGTGAATCGTCGGTCTCGCTGGCGCCCGGAAACGAATGGTGGGCGAGGACACCGCCGCCGGCCATCAGCCCAAACCGCGGAGGGCCGGCGGTCTTGGCGAAACAAGCGAGCACTGGGAGCTCCATGACCGCTGCAATCTCTTCGGGCGGGCGGAAGGTCGGATCGAAATAGTCGGCCACAAAGGCAACCGCAATGCTCATCATCAGCGCCACAACGGCTGCGGCTATAGCCAACAGCAAAGGCGAATAAACCGGAAACGACGGGACCACCGGAGTCTCCGTGATCGCCACGTTCAGAATGCGGCTCTTGTCGAGTTCATCCGAGATTCGAGCCTGCTCCTGCTTCTGGACGTAGAGCGTGTAGTCTTGCTCTGCATCTCTGATATTGCGCAGCAGGTCCTGCCGCTGGATTCCTTTTTGATCGATCAGGAGGGCCTGCTGCTGGTAGGCATCGACGACCGGAGCGGTGGCTCGGGCTCTGGCCTGGAAGCCGGTCAGGTCCGCGTTTGCCTTCACCAGCTCCGCCTGGAGTAACAAAAAAGTGGGATTCTGGGCATCGCTCACCTGTTTTACCGGAGACTGGTTCTGGGCCGCGATGGCTTTCTGGAGGTTAGCTATCTGCTTGTCCACATCCTGCACCAACCGGTAAGTCGGCTGGTATTTCGTCAGGAGGTCGACCCGCCGGGTTTCCAGCTCTGCCAGGCTGGACTTGAGGTTCGCCAAAAGTTGAGAGTTGTCGCCGGAGGTGACCTGAGTCGTCAAACGCGCCGGCGTCCGGTTGATCTCGCTTAGGAGCTCGTTAATCCGTTTTTGTGTGTCGGCAACCGCCGACTCAGTCTGCCGCAAATCGCCCTCGAACTCTCCCGCTTTCTTCACCAGGATCTCTTTCTCGAGTTCGGGATCACTGGAGTTTTTGGCGAGATCGTAGCTCGCCAACTGGTTTTCGGCGCTCTGCACTTGCTCCCGATAGTGCTCCGCCTGCTGGTGGAAAAAATCGTATACACCCGCCGGCCGATAAACCGTCAGATGCTTCGCCAGGTATTGCTTATTCAGGTCGGTCAGGATCTGGGCCGCCATCTCGGGATGACGCGAACGGTAGGCAACGTGAATCACGTTGGATTGTGGAACTTCCGTGATTTTCAGGCCGTCGCTCAGAGCTCGGGTCGCCCGGGCGAGCCTCCACTGCTCGTCGTGCCACGGAAGCAGGGAATCCCAGCTGTGTCGTTGCACTTTATCGAGGCCCAGGTCCTTGACTACCGCTTGCAGAAGGTCCTGGCTCTTCAGCAGCGAAATCTCCGTGTTGATTTCGCGCTCCGTGGGCACGTCCGTGGAAGGCTGCGGGTCCCGCGAACTCGTGTCAGTGGACACGACTTCGTCGGCACGCCGGTGCTTGACCAGAATCTGCGTGTCCGCCTCATACTTGACTCCGAAGAGAAATACAGCCAGAAGCGCTCCTCCGAAGGTCAATAGGAACGTGATTTTGAGGACCCGCCGGTTCCTGAACACGGCGCCCAGCAACTCGCGCATTGCGTCGGGGGAAGAGCGGACAGGGGTCCCGCTCGAATTGTGAACCAGGATGTCCCTCATTTGTGCGTCTGGCAATAGTCGGCGCTGCTCATGCATGCTGGCTTCTCCTTTTCCCTTCTCTGGGGCTGAGGTTAAACGCGCGCGGCCCTCAGGGGAGGGGTCCGTAGGTCCCCACCGTGGGAGTAGGAACCCAGGCTTTCACCTTGGATATGGCGTTCTGTGGAACGTAGACCATGTCCCCTGGGCGGAGTGAAGATTCTTCGCTAAGATTGCGAGAATTCAGCATGTGTTTCAGGTCAACCTTGGTGACCGAAGTCCATTTATCATTAACGCGGCGAAATAGCAGCACCTGAGAGTGCTTTGACTGACTGTTAAAACCTCCCGCCAGGGCCACTGCCTCGGAAACTGTAGTGACGCCCCGCAGGTCGTACTTGCCGGGCCGTCCGACTTCTCCGAGGACCATAAAATACGGCCGCTGGAAGTCCTTCAATTCAATACTGATGACGGGGTTGGCAAGTATCTTTTCGTAAGCGGATTGCACGGCGCGTCGCAACTCCGGCAGGGTATCGCCCTCCACCTGAATGTCGCCGACTTCTCGCAATGTGATATATCCGTCTGGTTGTACGGTAACCGTTTGGTTGAATTCAGGTGTCGACTGGAACTGCAGATCGAGAACGTCCTCGCTGGCGATACGGTAGCGGGAATTGCGGCGGTCAAGGGCCGGAGCCGGCGCTGCATCCGTAGGATCGATATGGTCCACGCCGTGAGCGATGGCCTGCTCGACAGGGTCGGATTGTTGTTCCACACCTTTGTTGTTTTGACCGCGGGCAAAGGCCCATGCTCCGCTCATTACGACCAAACTCGCCACTAGCGCGCATGACTGTTTTGAAACCACTTGACATCTCCTCCGTAGTTGAGTCGCCTGACGCCGTCTGGGCTCTTCACGTGCCCCGCCCAACGGCGATTAGATTGGTTAACCGACCTCGGAAACAGGGCCTCTCGATCTCAGAGAGCGGAAATCCGAGGTGGTTCCAATTCAACAAACCGCGGCGCTGTAGCCCGACTTGGAACTCGCCCTAAACGCTGGTTAGTGGAGAAGAACAGTGGTTGAAAATGAGAGGCTTTTGTTGTAGCCTTTTCAGGTGCCACTGCGTTGTCTCCGTCGTATGAGCCGGGGGAGCGTTTTGGCTTGGCCGCACGGGAGTCATCACCTCACGTGCGGCCTTTCTGTTATGTTTCCCTCCCCGTAGCGCGAAGAACCTTGAAGTTCATTTCTTTGCCCCTGATCTCTTTGCTGCAAATTGCCTGGCGCCGCGAACGCCTCGCTTTTCGGTTCTGCCCACTCGCGGAAACACCACAGGGCACCCTCAATTGCTATCGTGCTTCCATTGGTGTGCCCTTGAATGGTTGGAAGCGAGGCAAGTTCGCTTTGGTTGCCTTCGCAGGGAATTCACACGGCACTCGAAATTTCGGTTTCCCATTCTTTCCCTTTGGTGCCGGGCCTGCTGCCCTCAGAAATTAGCCGGGCGAGCTCTAGACACAATACAGCCACAGCACTTTCTAGCCACCCCACGCGTACTCTGGTTGCATATCGCTTGCCATTCCAGGCAATTCCATATCTACTTGATTCTAAAATGGCCAATTCGTCCCTGCGTGCCCGGCAGGATGGTTACTGCGAAAAACTACATGCAGAAGGAAATTTGCATCCTGCGCCTCTTTTCTGCACACGCGAGGTCCGAGGCCCGGAAGCCTGCGAAATGAAAGACTCAGCGTAGCTTCGCGAGTTGTGGCAACCGTCTTGCCGGGTGTTTACTCCGACCAATGCAGCCTGCGCTGTGCGCAGGCCGTTTCGGGGTCTGCCTGAATGCTGATGGCAGATCATTTTATGCATCCAGGCGGAGCGGAGCGAGGCTTATGGAACTCGTGGAATCATTGACGGCATTGTTATGCTCGTTTTTGTTTGGACTGCTCATCGAGTGGGTGTTGCTGCGATGCTTATTCAAATTGATTGGGAAACAGCCGACGGAACCGATTTCGGCGCATAACGGGCCGTGAAGTGATGGCACACATTCTCGACAATTGGCAGGCTTACCTATTGTCTCCCGGCATTGTCGCCGGCGCCCTCATTGTGGGGCTCCTTGCACATCGCATCGCGTTTTCGATTTTGGCGAAGCCTTCCCTTAAACTCAGCGTTGTTGATGCCTCGCGGGTAAGGCACAGCCGAAGACCGTCCACATTTATCCTGCCGCTCCTGGCCGTCATCATCGCGGAACGCGTACTCCCTGTCAGTCCTACGATTAAAGATGCGCTCCACTCTGGCGAGCTTGATTGCGGGAATTCAAATCGCGCTCAGCCAGCCCATTCGAATTGAGGATGCCGTCGTGGTGGAGGGCGAATGGGGTTGGATCGAGGAGATTACGACCACCTACGTCGTGGTTCGGATTTGGGACTTGCGGCGGCTAATGGTACCTCTCTCCCATTTCATCGAAAAGCCTTTTCAGAACTGGACCCATAGGACGGCGGACCTATTTGGCTCAGTTTTCATTTATACGGACTATTCCGCGCCCGTCGAAGCATTGCGCCGGGAATTGGCGCGAATTCTGAAATCCACGGACAAGTGGTTAGGAGAAGTAGGCGTTCTGCAAGTTACAGACGCGCGCGAGCACACCGTGGAGTTGCGGGCGCTCATGGACGCTCGAGACTCGAGTGCCGCGTGGGATTTGCGCTGCTATGTGCGAGAAAAGCTAATCGAGTTCCTGCAAAGAGAGTATCCGGAATGCCTTCCCAAAGCACGAGTGGAGCTGCGTCCTTTTCATGAGACAGCAGCCGAAGACGGCGTCATGAGGAACCCGCAAGCCCAAATCGGGGAGCATGAAGTCAAGAACAGAGCCCAAATGTAGTATAATCCAGGCTCTCTTCCCAGCAGCCAGGCGTGGCCTAAAACTTTCAGTTGACGCTGCGGCGGAGCCGAGCTTCGGCGCCCTCACCTTTGTTGTCAAGGGCGGTACTCCCGAATTCGTCGCCTGTGTCGAGCTCAAGGGTGTGGCCAGACATCAGCCCGTGTGGGGCGGACTTTGTTCGTCCTACACGGTAATTTTTACAGACGCGGTCACGCCCTGCGCATTCTCAAAAAGCTTGCATGTTGTTCAGGAGAAAGAGACTAATGCCATGAGTCGCTGCTCTTACGCCTTTTGGCAATGACGTTGCGGGAGCGTTTATTGCGGGGCAGTACCAACATTCGAACCACGGGGCCGACAAAAGAAACGAGGCGCACAATGGGCACCGATGTAGTAACTCACCCCCAGGCCGAAACCGGGCTGATCGCTCGAGCCAAGGACGGTGACGACCGGGCTTTCGAAGCCCTTTATCACGCCTACGAGCGGCGTGTTTATTTGCTTTGCGTCCGCATGACGGGTGACTCGAGCGAGGCGGAGGACTTAACCCAGGAGACCTTCCTCCAGATCTTTCGCAAAATTTCGACCTTTCGTAATGAGTCGGCGTTTGCCACCTGGCTCCATCGGGTCACGGTTAACGTTGTACTGATGCATCATCGCAGGAAACGTCTTCCGATCGTACCCTTCGAACACGCAGATGCGTCACCGGAAGAACTCTCCTGGCGGGAGTATGGTGCGGAAGACCGAACGCTAGTCAGCCTGATCGATCGCATACTGCTCCGGCGGGCTATCACGCAGCTTCCCGAAGGCCGGCGGGCCGTACTGGTCCTCCATGATCTGGAAGGCTATCGCCATACGGAAATTGCCAAGCTTCAGGACTGCTCAATCGGAAACTCCAAGTCTCAGCTCTCCAGGGCACGCTGGAATATGCGTGGGCTACTCCAGCCCGGGAGAAATGATCATTCTGCTAACGCGATTGCGAAGAAAGCGAAGACGCGTGGTCATCAAGCGATTCGAAAGGAGGGCGTATGCGGACTCATGTAGTGGACACTCCGAAGGGATATGAGTTCTTCCCCCAGCAGGAACCGGACGCCAGCCTGTCCTGTCACATGGTGCGCGGTGGAGCAGTCATCGACCTGAGGGATCCTCTTACCGAAGAACGGTCCGTTCACGCTCTTTATGACGCCATACGGGAACTGCTGGAAGAGGGCGCCGACAACTTCGCCATCAACCTCGCGCAAGTGTCCGCCGCTGATAGCTATACGCTGGGTGCCCTGGCGGGCGCTTATAACCTGGTTCGACAGGCAGGAGGCCGGATCAAGTTCTTTGCAGCTCGGGAGAGACTCATCCGAGCCCTTAGGAAGTTTCACCTCGACAGTGTCCTGGAGCTCTATGCCAATGAAGTATTGGCTCTGTCCAACTTGCAATAGCAGCCGGCTTCACACGCTCATAAGCGAGGTAAACCGCTGTAACCTCAAAGGGTACTAGCACAAAAAGGAAGTATGAGTCTAACCCTGGGCGCGACCCTGCTCGAAGGGAGGCAATGCCAGTTCCTGGTGTGGGCTCCGCATGCAAAGAGCGTCGAGGTGCGAATTCTCGACCCGCGGGACTCCTTCTCAGCCGCGACGCTGGTGCAAGTCTCGAACCGCAGCGGCGATCGATTAATTCCACTGGAGAAGCGGGTTCGCGGTTATCACGCGGGTGTCGTCGCAGGGGTGGAGCCCGGAACCCGCTACGTCTATTGCCTCGATAGAGAGAAGGACCGGCCCGACCCGGCTTCGTCCTTTCAACCGGCCGGTGTTCACGGACCTTCCCAAGTTGTGGACTCGAGGGCATTTCAATGGAGCGATGCAAGTTGGCGAGGACTCTCGCTCGATGATTACATCATTTATGAAATCCACGTTGGCACTTTCACGCCCGAGGGGTCGTTCGATGCCGTTCTTTCTCATCTGGAGGACATAAGAAAAATCGGGGTAACAGCTCTTGAGTTGATGCCTGTAGCGCAGTTTCCAGGAGACCGTAATTGGGGTTACGACGGAACCTACCCTTTCGCCGTACAGAATAGCTACGGCGGCCCCGAAGGTCTTAAGAAGTTGGTTAACGCATGTCATGAGTGCGGATTGGCGGTCGTGCTGGATGTGGTTTACAACCATTTGGGCCCGGAGGGAAACTACCTCAATGATTTTGGCCCTTATTTCACCAGCCAGTATCAATCGCTTTGGGGGCAAGCCCTCAATTTCGACGGCCCGGACAGCGACGAGGTGGTAAGGTTTTTCATTGAGAACGCTCTCTACTGGCTGAGGGATTTTCACATCGACGCTCTCCGCCTGGATGCGATCCACGGGATCGTGGACCGCAATGCGCAACCTTTCTTACAGTTGTTGGCGCGGTCGGTGCGCGAGTTTGCTCGACAAGCCGGGCGGGAGATCTACCTCATCGCGGAGAGCGACTTCAATGACGTCCGCTTTATCCAACCCGCAGAATCCGGCGGATCCGGATTGGACGCCCAATGGAGCGATGACTTTCACCATGCCCAGCATGCCTTGCTCACCGGCGAGCGGACCGGCTACTACCAGGATTTTGGGAAGCTCGAGCATCTCGAAAAGGCATTCAAGGAAGGTTTCGTTTATTCCGGCCAGTATTCCGAATATCGACGACGGCGCCACGGCAATTCATCTCGAGATATTCCGGCGCCCAAGTTTGTTGTCTTCTCGCACAATCACGATCAGGTCGGCAACCGCGTGTTGGGCGATCGCCTCAGCACGTTAGTGAGTTTCGAAGCGCTGAAACTCTCGGCGGGCATTCTGATTCTATCCCCGTATATTCCGTTGCTCTTCATGGGTGAGGAATGGGGCGAACGCGCGCCGTTTCAGTATTTCACCAGCCACTCGGATCCGGCACTCGTGGACGCAGTACGCCGCGGCCGCGAAGCGGAGTTCGCTTCATTTCACTGGCAAGGCGCGCCGCCCGACCCGCAGGACGAGGCCACTTTCTTACGAAGCAAGCTGGATCACAGTCGGCGGCACACCGGATGGCATCAAATAATGTGTGGGTTCTATCAGGAGCTGATCAACTTGCGGAAGACGCTGCCGGGCCTGGCAAGGCCGGACAAACAGCGTCTCGAAACTTGCGGTTTGGAACAGGAAAAGGTGCTGCTGATCCGCCG
>JBELAJ010000086.1:0-20146 GCA_049508935.1 Terriglobia bacterium
TGCCCTCTGCTGACTTCTGCCGTACGGTCAGGGTAGATCGCTCCACCCTCAGTCCCGACTTCGAGACAAACGGCAGATCTCCCGAGGTAAGCTCGACCGCCTTCCACACGCAGCCGCCGAATTTACAACCAGTGCCCTTGATGGATATGGGCTTCGCGATCATATGCCCGCTCGCCCGACACCGTATGCCTCAAATCCGGTTCTTGTACATCGGCTCGTGCTTTTGCTCCACGCTTCTTTCAGACCCTCCGTCGCCGGAACGCCCTTGCGCTTCGCTATCACTTCACCTCCACCAGGTTGTGAAGAGGACTTTCACCTCCAAGCTGTCGAACATGCTCGGCACACATACCAGGGGGGCGGGGCTCCGGCCAGCCCCGTCCCTCGAGGAGACGTGATGAGCGACACCTTAGTTGAACGTGCGTTCCGGAAAATCGGCGCCAGGGTGAGGATTGAAAGTCACGCCGGCTTTTTCGCCCGCGAAGGATCGACAGTCGCATTGAATATCCGCCATGACCATAAGGGCGAGTATTTCGACCTCCGGCACAACGACCAAGTTATAGTGCGCGTGCTCGATGCGCGTCCTGATGACCGTCACCTCGTGCTCATGACGGTTGGCCCGGCTGTACAAAACGGGCCCTCGGGTCCCGAGCTAGCGGCGACGGGCGAACCGGTCAAAGCCCGGTTCCTATGCGGTCACGACGAACGGCATTGGTTTGTCGCTGCTATACCGGAGGATTCCCCCATTACGACGGTTGGCGCAGCAAAAGCGGCGCTTCAACCCGTCGAGGTCAGTGAGCATGTGATGAGTCATGGTCGCAAGAAACTGCGCGCCAAGGTTATCCGTCAAGGAGAGTGGTTTTTCGTGCCAGTTCCGATCAATCCGTCGTTTGACCCAAAGCTGATTCGGAAGCATCAACCCCTGCGGCGCAACGATGGCGGAAAACCTCATTTCGCGGAGGAGTTGTATCGGACCGGGGGAACCGACGTTTGGGTCAGCCCTCAGCACCCCGCGGGTTTAACCGACGACGAATATACGAAGTTGATTACGAATCATCCCAAACTCAAGAACCTAAGGTGGCAGCGGATGCGCCGGGACCCGGAAGCTTATGTCCGCGGCAGGATCACTCATCCCGATCACTCCACGGTCATCCTTGAGGGGTGGCATCGCGTTTACATGAATACCGAACCTCGGGCACGGGCCCGCAGCGCGGTCGTCTTTCTTGACTGAGCAGCCGAGGCTGGTAGAGGTTGACTGGCAGCCGGTCAACTCGAGGAGACTGACACAACCGGCAGGGCTTTGTGAAGCGTATACCATGTAGCTGAAGGGAAGGAGATGCCAAAAGTAGTTCGGGAAGCTGACACACTCACCGACCGATCAACCGTGAATAAGCTGCATCGTGTGAAGATAGAGCGAGAAGCCAACAGATTATGCGAATGGCGTCAGGTGAGGTATGACTGAATCCGCAAAGCCTATCGAACTCGCGATGCGGCGCCTTGGCTGCGGGGGCAGAATCTGCAAGCACGGGCACGCCATGACGCGCCCCTACGCTCCTCTTGAATGCCAGCTAGGGTTGGCGGCATTGAGCATTTTCGCCAGGGAAGACTACGACCGTGGCACTCCGTTTGTCTGAACCACCTAGACTCTCGGCTGTCAAAGTGTATGTGGTGGTTTGGAGCGGGCGGACGATCTTGTAGGCGGAGACACCGACGATCCCTACTCCCTGGTCAATGGACAGCGTCGACGCGCCACGCACCGTCCAACGCAGAATGGCGACCTGACACCCGCTCACGGTAGTTTTCGCCGCCTCGAAGCTTACGATCTTGGGCGCCACGCGGACAGAAAAACTCTTTGAAACCTTGCCACCAGGTCCTTCAGCCGTAATAGTATATTCGGTGTTTACCTCAGGAAAGACATTCACCGCGCCCTGGGGGAGAAGGTTTTCGTATCCCGGGTCAATCCGCACCCGTGTAGCGCCGGTCACTGACCACTCGAGGCGGACGGACTGACCAATGATTATTTGCTCGGGGCTGCCGCTAAACTCGATCGTTGGCTTCAGCAGCAATTGAATAATGCGTTGGGCGCTCGCGGAGTTGCTCTCCCCCTTTCCCTTAGCCCACAACATGACATTCACACTGGGTTTGTCCGGTGGGGGAACGAACTGAAATGTGCCCGAGGTGCCCACGGGCACCGGACTTGGACTAATCTTCACCTCTGTCGCGTTCTCCACCTGCCAGCTCAGAGTGACGGCTTCGCCTGGCTTGACTTGTGAGGGCGTTACGGCGAACTGCGCGATTCGCACTGGTATTTCTATCGCCTTGGTGGTCGTGTTCTGGGTTCTTCGCGTGGTGGTGCTCCGGGTTTCGCGAGTCTCCGTGGTGTTCGTGGGAGACTCGGTCCCCCGCCTCCCCAAGAACCACCGCAAAACGAACAAGCCAGCAACCACAAGGATGGAAAAGCACAGAGCCACGATCCACCGGCGCGTGGGAGTTGGGGGGGGGCGACGCTCAAAAATCAGAATCTCAGCCTTGCGGAGTACCTTGCCACCCTGACGGTAACCACAGGCCTGCACGCGACCGACGCGACCTGGATTGTCAGATGATGATGCCACCAGGAGGGTCCCGGCCACATTGTGTTCGTCGGGATTAACAGCGGAATTCGTCGCAGGATCGATCGTTTCGACTTGCGCAAGCTCCAAGAGCCTTTGAAATAGTCTAGAGACTCCGTCTTGTTCGGCACGGGTACGAGCACGACGTTCATCTCTCCAGCGGCCAACTGCCATGCAGCAATTGAGTGCCTTGCCATCCCAGATCAGTTTCCAGGTCTTCAGTTCCCCAGGGCCAAGCCCAACTGGAAATTTCGCGAAATGCGCCTTCAGGTCATCGCGCCACTTGAAGAGATTTCCGCCTTGGTCTCCCTGGGCGCGAATGGCATCACAGCATGCCTCGAAAGCAGAAGTGAATTCACGGGCCGTTTCTTGATCCCGCGAAATCGGCGGTGGCGGCGGTTCAACAACCTTGAATGCTATGACGGCGGCCTTGCGTACCACCCTGCCGCCTTGCCGATAGCCGTGACGCTTCACTCGAGCGATCTTGTCTGGCCCGTCGGATGGGGTCTCGACCGGAACACTCCCTACGACATCGTGTTGGTTCGAAGAAACAGAAGAGTTCGACGGAGGGTTGATCTGCTCCACGCCGGCTTGCCGCAGCAGCTCAGCAAAATCTCTTGCTGCTCGAGCGGCCACGCGTGGTTCGCAGTACTCATCAATCCAGTCTCCAACCACCATGCAGGAACAGAGCGCCTCATTACTCCACGTCAGTTTCCAGTTTTCTAATTCCGTGTCTCTCCGACTCTCTAAGAGGTCTTGCAGGCGCTTCATTTGGGCGTCGAGAACGGAGGCATTCCTGCCAAAGGGGCTAATGGTTTTATGACAGACAACAAAAGTGTTAAGGAATTCCTGCGCCTTTTCAAATTCCGGTGGAAGGCTGACGCTTTCCTCGACCAGGTACAAGCAATCACCCTGAGTGAAGAAATCGAGAACCCGTGGCTGGCTCGGGCTGCTTTGTTGTTGCCTTGCACGGGTCGCCTCCGCGAATTTCCGCTTCCAAGAGAGAACGTCCTGCGGCGGAGCAGCAAAAGTGCTCTGAATGAGGACTGCCTGGCGCGCAGTGGCCGTATCCTCCACCGAGTAGCGGCGCTCGAGTTGGCTCGACTTGAGTACCGCGAGTATTCGCCAGCGTCGGCGAAGCGTTCCGGCAAGCACAGGCAGGCGGCCCTCGGCAGCGTTATTCGCGGATTCGAGAACCTGTGGCATAACTAGAACTCGTAATCCTTCCGTCGCGGGCTCGTGGCACGGCCATCTTGGCCGTGCGCATGGGCATTACGCCCATCTCCCATAGAGGATTCCCTACAACTCAGCGGAATACGACAACGGCTGCCTTGCGGAGCAGATCACCGTCCATTCGGAAGCCACGCTGCCGCAGACGGGCGACGTGATCAGGCAGGTCGCCGGGTGACTGTTGCGGCATGGCAGCAACCGTGTAATGCTCGACTTCGTTGACGGGCGCATTATGCGGAGGAAAGATCTCCTCGGCGCCAGCGGCTTTAAAAATCTGTTTCAGCATTGTCTGCCACTCGAGACTCGATCGATGCGGATCAAGGTACTGGTCAGTGTGATCGGCGGTCAAAGAGACCACAGCGAAAGCGAGGTCACGCCATTCCACGCTCGCTAGAGGGGGATTCCCGGCGTCAGCGGAGTCCGCCAGTTGTTGCAGTTCTTGAATCTTAGTGAGTAGTTGAGCCGGCAGCTCAACTTTTTGTTTCTCAGCTCGGGCGCGCCACCTCTGTACATCCTTGAAGAGTACTAACGGTCCAACGCTTTCAGACTTTCGAGCGCGAGGCGAATCGGATACGGAAAGGGGATCCCCCGTTTCAGGAGAGGGGGGGGCAGTCGCTTGGCTATGCACCCGATCGTTTCGCTCCTCGAACCGCGCTATGAGCTTATCTAAATCGTTCCGGAGACTGGTCACCTGCATTTCGAAAGACGCCATCGCCTGCTGCGCAGTTTGCACTTGTACGAGCTGGCTTGAAACGTCATCGAAACTGCGGCCTGCCCGATCCTGAGCGGCTCGAGCACCCTCAGCGGAACGATCAGCCGCCTTCCACGCAAAGCAACATCGCAGCGCAATTCCCAAGGCGACTAATCCCGTGAAGAGTCCCAGCGCACCACAGAAGACCGCCCAGCCCGCGAGGAACCGATTCGGGTGAGGCGGCACGCCTTGTGGCGGTGGCGCTTGGGACAGAATTTGGACAACGGTAGAAACGCCAGCTTGGCCGCTCCCAGTTGCGGAGGCTAACGTCAGTTCGACGGGTTCGTGCGTTGCGGCCAAACGCACGTGCAATAGCTCAGGACAGTCAAACCAATTGTCAGTCCTTAAAATGGGCGCCGGTGAGAAATCCGGTGCGCCCGAAATGCGGAATCTCCACGGCCCTCCCTGACACTGGAGATCGAAGTCGTAATCCGGAGGATGCAACTCGACCCTATTAATCGAAACCTCAGGTTTATCCTTGCCGGAGACCACAACCACAGGAGTCTGCCCAAAGAGCGTCCCCGCAAACATTGCAACTGCAAGAACTGTCGAAGTAGGTATCCGCACGGCTCACCTCTCCTGATCAGGCAGCAAGCGGAACGGAATGGAGTCACCGCTTTCGGTTATTGCCTTGAGGCATGGCAGGTAGTCGCTGCTGACAGACACGTTCAAGGTTAGATCGAGCTCCTCGGTGTCCAGCAGGCCAGAATTCTCCGGCTCGAACGATCCGAGCACCTGCAGTTCGGCCGAGGTAAGCGCCTCATCTTTTTCGCTGAGGTTCTCTTCGAGTTCGATTGTTCTCTGTCCGGCCACCCAATGGTAATTGCGATAGGGGCGGCCTGGCTGATCGAGTGGTGAGCCCAAGGGAAGGATTTCGTCGAATTTCTGCCTGCCGGCATCCCACAAGCCAATTCGCGAGGTTGTAATCTGCAGGCTTTTGGGAGTCTCCAAGCGCAGGGATGAGCTGCTTCGCATCTGCTGCCACAGGCAAGCACCTTTCACTACACATTCCTTGAGCTCATCATCGTCTAACGGGATTACCTCGGTGCCGGAAGGTGCGAATTGCTCGTGGAAAAAGTTCTTGACCAGGCCAATGGCGCACGACTTGCCGGAGAGCTGAAGCACATCGAGACGCATCCGACCGCGAACCTCGAGGCCTCTCTTGAGTCTTATGGCGAGAGTCAGCAGGCGCTCGCCAAGTTCCGCTTCGTACTCTGCTTTGAGCGCATCGCCCCCCGCCAGCGGGCTGTCCAGATCCGTGAATACGACAGAACTGATCTGACCTTCCAGTTTGCGCCGAACCCGGAGTGAAAGTGGATCCGAAAAGCGACGGTCTTTGGAAGCGGCGATCTTCCATCGCTCTGCCCAATCGCGCAGCTGAAACCGGTTCAGGCGCTCGTATTCGTCTTCGCGCTGCTCGTTATCGCAAAACAAGACTTCGGAGTCAGGCGCTTTCTGTGCGCACCGTTTGCGCAGTTGCGTAACCAGAAAGTCCGTCAAATCCTCGCCGCCCCAGCGCACCCCCCAAGAACTAATCAAACCAAGACTCACGGAAGCAATAGACCCTTTCACATGGCGGTTGATTTCTGCCAGGGTCACGTCAGTCGTGCCACCGCCCAGATCGAAGGCGGCGACGTAATAGTGCTCTTGGGGTGAACTGGCCATCGCACGATCGCGAATCAAAGGGATAAGACCCGCGATGGGCTCCTGCAGGAATGAGATATTTGCCTGCGCACCGAAGGCTGCTTTGACCGCCCAAATGAGATTTCGATATTGACGCAGGGAGCAGACAGCGGGATGAGTGACCACGAAGTTGCTCGCCGAGCCGCAGGTTCGTTCAGCGGCCTTCCCCACCTCCCGGAGGTAGTCCGCGGCAGCATAGCTCGGCTGGCGCATGACACCTCGCTCGGCCTTGGTAGGTCTCACGTAGATCTCCCGCCGGCTCCCGAGCCGCTGTTTCAACCGCAAAACCGTGGCCATCGCCGAGCGGACGTCGAGGGTCGCATCCCGCTTCACCCTCTGGCCGATTTCGACTTCGGCATGTTCGCCCTGAATACTTCCGTACCGAAGCACCGCCGGCGAGGTACTGGGGTCGTCGTGGATAGGAATGGGCCTTGGCTCGAGCGAGCCCGACTCGAGTGCGTAACAGCACGTGTTACTTGTACCAAAGTCGATAGCCAGCATCCCCTTATTAGGGGGTTTCACAATGAAATCGATGAGATGCTTGGTGTCCAGTTCGCTGCGGTTGGTGCGCACTCGGACGGCAATCTGGTTGAGGCCTTCAGGAAACGGCTCCATGGACAGGCGCATGTGCGCGCTAGCCGTCGCTCCTCCGGCGACTTCAATGGCCGCCCGGAGTGGCTCTGCCCAGTCGGCGTGCGGCGCAGCCGCTGGCCGTACGAGATCAAGCCCCGCGATAAGCAGCGGCGCGTTATCGCGTCCATCGACCGGATCTCCGGGTTTCCGGTTTCGAAACCTGATCTCGATATCGGCAGCGCCAGCTCGGAAGAACTCGGGCGGTTGGGCGTCAAGAAGGATTTCGAGCTCCGGGGAATGAACCGCGTGAAGCATCAGCGACAGGCTTTCATTGGTGCAGCCATCTGGGCCGTCGTACTCGACGAGAAAATTAGCGGAGACGACGGTCGGAATGCGGCGCAAGTCTTTGAAGAACTGCTCGGGGTCTATGCGGGCGTGGAATTCGAGCGGTCTGCCGGTGGAGATCAAGCCGGCGGGAGTCGCGGGCTCGAGTACAATCAAATCCCCGCGCTCCACATGCACGCTTCCGATGTTCAGTACGCCGGCCCCCACAGATATGCGGATCTCCGCCTCGGCGGGTTGCGGATCGTCGCGCCACAGGAGTATGTCGCCAGGCTCCAACCTCGGTCGGACGGAGCTCCCAACGGCCTGAACCGTAATTCGCGCGCCCTCGTCGATCGAGTTCACGACCTCGATCTGTGCCTCGCTGAATTCCGCATCGACGCTGAGTGTATCGATTGAAAGTTGACGGCGCAGCGTCTCGCCAGGCGCAAGTGCGAAAGGAGCAGCCGGATCGATCTTCACCCAGTCAGATGCTACCCGAAGCCTCGACACCTGCACTCTGCCGCAAGTTGGATTTTCAATGACCAACTCCGTGGTCTGGGCAACTTCGCGGGCCTGGAAAATTGGACTGGGTTCAACATGCAGGATCAGCTTCCCGACTGCACGGCCGCACCAGCCGCAGAAAGCGTCATCGCCTTGAGGCTCCCAAATACCGCAGTTCGGGCATATCTGATCTGGTTGAGTCTGCACGCCTATTCCTCGAGCCGCCCGCGCGTCTGTAGAAACCACTGTCTATCCGCGTGAGTAAAGACGGCAGGCTTTGAAACCCGAAGTGTGCCGCCGCGAGAACTAGAAGGAAAGTCGTAGACCTCCGACATCGCGCCGTCGTGGTAAAGTTGAAGGGGGCTGGCGGAAAAGAATGGAAAGACGAAGTGTTTCCCGCCGCACGCCGAGACCGCAAGGTAGACACCGCCGGGGGACGTCTCAAAATGAGGGGGTTCTTCCGGCCGGGAAATGCGCTCGCGCACGTTCGTGCATTCGAAGCGCTCGCAAGAATACCGAGCCTCAAACTCTTTCCACGCACTCCGCGAAGGGCGCGTTCGTTCGTAGTCGTCAATCAGTCTAGCCAATTCATTGTCCGGCGGCGAAGCAGATCTGCCGCCATCCAAAGAGTCATCTTTGGAGGCGGGAGGCTTAACGGGAGGGGTCGCGGCGCGTGATTCAGCCTGGGCAGCCATAGCCGAAAGTTGCTTTCCCATTTGGGCGGCGGATTGCTGTAAGGTTTCGATCTCAGTGCGGAGTTGGCGATCATCGTAGGGCGGGGGTAACTCGACGGGAACGGGCTTACGTATCGGCTCGACCGCCGGCGCAGACTTCTGCCTCCAAAAATAAAGGCCCAGAATGGAAAGGAGCGCCAAGCCAGCCATAGAAGTCGCTAGGAGCGCGAAGAACCGCACCGATGACAAATCCAGCTCGATTCGGTCCAAGCGCGCAGCCTGCTGCTCGGAGGCGCTGGGAGACTGCGCCGGCGCCTGTTGCGCGCCGTGCTGTCCGGGGCCGGCGGCAGGAGCGTTTTCGGGCTGTGCCTCCCGCGTGCCTTGCTGCCCGGAAGCGGCGGTAGTAGAGGCTTTGATCTGCCGGTGGCGTTGCCGGGAAGTTGCGGCAGCCGTCGTGCCCGGCCGTGCGTTTTGCTGGTCCTGCTGCGCCGTGGCGCAGTGCGCAGCGGTGAAGAGCAATAAGGCAGTGGCGATCAGCGGGCTAGAACGAATTGGCCCACGCATTGATTCGATTCTCCAGATAGGTCTTAAAGGCAATGATCCAGATGGGTTCGCCACAGGGGAGAGCTGCCAACGCTTTTTGATCGTCACTCGCCTTCCGCGCCGGGGCATGCAATTCGGAGAGGCGGTTGTTTACGCGACCCACCAGCGCCGCACGCTGTCCTACGTCCATGGTCTCGCCAATGGCCGTTAGGAATTCGGTGAATTCGGGCAGGCAAGAGTCAACGATAACCCCGTGCTGGCGAAGTTGGCCGATAGGAAAAGTCTCGTTCCATTCATAGGTCTTTTGTTGGCCGACCGGCCCGCTGAGGAAGCGCTCGCACGCCGGCTGTTCAGCACTTGCACCCTCGATTCGGAGTGGGATACCTGTATTGACGAGGCCATAAGCAACTTCTGATTTCGGCGCCTGGCTGAGCCGGATCGAAACTTTATCCTTGACGCCCGAAGCTTTCTTGAACACCTCGTTGAGCCGGATGGCCATGTCACAGTCCTCAGTAAACTTATGACCAGCGGCCCAGTGGAAGAGATTGGAACCGTTTCCACCGACGTGAATGGCGTAAACGTCACCCGGAGCAAAATTATCCTTTGAGATTTGCCGGCGGAGCAGCAAGCCGCCGTAGTAGAGAATGCCGCTCAGGCCGAGCTCGAGGATGCCTCGGAAATTCTGCACTACCGCTTCGTTGTGGTAGTTGAGAGCCATGCGGAGGTCATTAGCCTTGCGGGCAATGATGGCATCGAGTTGAGCGTTGGCGGAGTGCGGGGTCTCCCGCAATTTCTGGATGCGGGAGATTGAGCCGGTCAGGTTCTTGTCGAGTAAGCTCAAAAGATCGGGCCGCTGCCTCAAAGGACCGAGGAAAATGTCGCGTCCCGCGAGCAGGACCGAATTATGCTGGCTCAAAGCTTGGTTGCGCCAAAAGGCGTAGTCGGAAGTGCCGCCCCCGATGTCAATGGATAAGGCGCCGACGTTTGCGTCCATATAGGCCGCATGACTGAAGTAACGCGCGGACGATACGGCCTCGCAGTACTTCGATCTAATGTCTTCGCCGCCACGCGTGCTTTCGACGCCGGTTTGGCGGCCCGTCTCCTCCACAATCGTGTCCCAAATCTCCTGAAAATGCGTTAGCGCCTCCCCTGCAAAGGCGGTAGGGTACGAAAACCGCCACTCGATATGCTCGGCACCCGCCTCGAGAGCCTCCGCGGCGGTTTGGAGGGAGAGTTGCCGGAGAAAATCGCGGGCCAAATAGCGCTCCCTGTACCCGCCCCATTTCAGGTTGCTTTGTACGTTCTTTGTCTGGTCGTCGATAATCTGTTCGGGAGTCTTGTGGTAGAGAATGTGGCCATCGCAAACAGGAAGACGAGCTTGGTCACCCCCTGGCGGGCTACTGTGTACCTGGAACACGCTGAGGATATCGGTAGACTGTCGGGGAGTCTGCGGGTCATCGTTAGGGAAGAATTCGCGATCCGTACGCATCTCGTACGCCCTGTTTTCTTTGGTCACAGAATAGAGGCGGGGTTTGAGCTCGAACCTCGATGCGTCCCGCTGGCCCACCTTAAGGAAGACGATCGAGCCCGTGGATCCGAGATCGATCCCGGCGATCGCCTGTTCTCTTTGGGCTAGCCTGAGCTTTGGCGGCGGCACCAGCGGGAGCACCGCGCTGATCCCATCAGGCCTGTGCTCCTTCTCGTTTCGAAACGCATACCTGCAGATCAGCGCTTCGGGGAAAGCGGCTGTGCGGTAGATGGCGAAGCCTTTTGTGTCCTCAGTGTAGTCGCGCTTCTCGTCGGCGGGTGGATGAGGTTTCATGCTAAGCGCCGTTCCGGTGAGCGACACATAGGTGTAGTAGGTTCGCCAGTTCTCAGCGATAAAGCTGGGCCAGATCTTGGCCACGGGGATGTTCAAGCTGTCGATGGACTGAATGTCGTCCCCCTCGTACTCTCGCTCGAGAGTAACCTCAAGAACCTGTCCGGTCTCTTCACGAATGTATTTTCCGTCCTCCAACTGCCGAATGATTCCCGCCCTTACGAGCTCCGAAAGGAGCGTCGTTAGGCTGTCCTGCGGGATTGCCAAAGACTGCACCGTGTCGGCAATAGGGACTGCTGCGCCCCGAGAAAGGACATCAAGCACCCTTTTCTGATCCCCGTCGAAGAGTGACCCCGATCTCACTCTAAGGGTAAGGCGAACAACGATTTTCCTTTCCGTGACCCACGCAATTTCGAGATTGTCGGCGAGTTCGCGCGCGGAAAACAATCCCAGGGCTTCTTCGCGTAAGGGCGGAATCGGCGTTCGCAATCCGGCGTTGCTGACCCTGCCCAATTTCCCACCTGGCAGCACATTGCTCGCTTCAAGGACCAGAATGCGCTTTTCAAGAAAGAAGTCCTTTGTGCATCGGAAGACCGTCCGGGTCGACGGAACAAGCTCGCTCGGCTTCACGGGAGGATTCTCCAGAGCATCGGCCAACGTTTGGCCACCATAAACCACGAGCTCACGGGGATCGAGGTTCCACCGGTGGGGAAGCGAATCCTCAATAAGCAGATAGTGGTTCATCGATCCAGTCTGCGCCACTTCGACATCAGTTTCGTTGGAAACCGGTGCGATAGCGCGATTCAGCAGCTCGTAGAAATTGTCTCCTTGTTTCCGTTTCTTTGTATCGATTAACCCCAGGCTCTTGTTCATGTCCAGACTGGCTTTTCGGAGCGCAACCTTCGGTGGGGTAGCAGACTGCTGGAAATCAGCGAGCTGTTCCAAAATCGCTCGACCCCGGCCTTTGTTTGTGGAGCCTAAACTCGTCAGCCCCTCTTGAAGCGCGGCCAGCCACTCCGCCAGCCACTTTTTCTCGCGGCGGCCTAAGTAACACCCATTGAGAGGGTCGATAAGGAATTGGCGCCCATCCTTCTTCTTTTTCCATATCCAAGGAACGTCAAGCCTGCCATGGTAGTCCTCCGCCGTGACCACGAGCGACATGGGCGAGGTGAGGGCGAAGGGCTGGCCGTGAGCCAGCAGCACATGGAAGCGAGCCCAACTCAGGGGGCCTTCCGGCCCGTGGATGACATCGGCCTCATTCCGCGGCATGAGTTTCTCGAGCACCTCGAAGAAGCCAAGCTCAGCCTTCTCCGGCGGTGCGGGCGTCAATTCGACATCTTTAGCCTCGAGCCAATCCCAACCTCGGACGTCCCATAAAGCGAGAATGGCCAGGGCGCCGCGCCATTCGCCTACAATGCGCTGCGCCAGGGACATGCTGTCCGCGTCCGGAGCGTAAGCACTGTTGGGCTTAGCGATCGCGAGGGCCTGCGCACTACAGAGCACGTCGCCGAAAACAAGGGCCCGCTTCCACACATCGGGGATCGAGTCCGGAACCCTTTGTTCCGGCGGAGCATCAATGCCCTTGGCCACGGCAGCAAGTTCTTTGGCCTCCCGCTGGATCCATTTGCCCCTCGGCTGGATTGGCTGGTACGTTTGCTCCTTGCTTGGGGGAAGATTGTGAGTGACTGGTTTTTCTTCGGTTGCCATTTTCTGTTCACCTCAGCAGCTTGAATAGATCGCCTGAAGGGCGCGAGCCACCCCGTCCAGTGGGGGGTGGGGGGGCTTGGTGTCGCACGCTTTCGCCCAGATGTCGTCGAGGCTCGCTCGCTCCTCTTGTTTGTCAACGAACAAGCCTTCGAGGCCGGAAAGCCGGAACTCGTCATCCGAGGCCAAGCGCAAGCGTCGGTCGTCTTTTTCCCGGCAGAAGACAGCCCGGTCAAACAGGCGAGTCTCAAAACCCTGGGTATTCGGCCGGGTAACGTCCATTGACCACTCAAGGAAGGACTCACAGTAGAGTTTCACACTTTCAAGGTTCCTATTTTCGGCCTCATCAAACTTGTTTTTGCGCTTCAGGAAATCGATATACCAGGGGGCGCGGTAGGCCGCGCCATCTTTGTAAACGCTCGTTATCGTAGGCTCGAAGCAGTAGCGCAACGCGACTGCGAACCGCGCCAGTTGGCGCAACTTCTTTTCGAAGGCGATGTGCACACTCTCGTCCATCGGCAAGTCATTCCAGGTGAGCTTGAGCTTGTTCTCGCGGGAGGATAGATAGAGGTGCCCGATCGGCTTGCCGCCATCCCCACCGGCCTCTCCTGGCGCGGCGTGGTAGAAGTGTGCAATGCCCAGGGCTGCCATCAATTCCGTGTAGAGCGGCTCGTTGGTTTGTTCGCCACGGCCCACCGCGGGCTTACGCATCTGGGCCGGGCATTCGTCCCCAATCAAGTAGATAGCCTCAAAGAACTTCAAGTAACCGCGCTTTTCGTAGTAATCCAGAGCTTGCTTGGTATTGGCCAGAAAAGCGCTTGGGTCTGCCGTAATCTCACCCGGGCGGCCGACGTCGCCATAGGTAAAGTAGGGCAAGGCGGGCAGCAAGCCGATTTCGAAATTCTTGCCGCCCTTATCCTGACCTATCTCATCGTGCAGCAAACGCGCTATCGTGGGCACCCCGGAGGCGCCCGTTCCCCCGAAGATGGAACCGGTGAGCATTACTTTCACGTTGTTATTCTGCCTCTTGTCTTTGATTTCTTTTGCAAGCTGCTCGAAGGGTCTGGATTTGGCCCAGTTCAACGTGCGTGCCCAGACGGCGGAACCGATGGCGGCTCGCGCGCGAAATCCCTCCGTCAGGTCCAGTTCGAGTTCCCCGGGCAGAGGCTCCGGTTGGCCCGCGACCCTCGGGTCGGTGTCGGTGAACAAACAACGCATCACGTGTTCCTCAACCTTGCTGGGCCCAAAGATGGAACGCAAGGTCTTTCTGTCTTTTCCTATGGGTGACCACGGGACCCTAAGCAGCAGGTTTACGTTGGCGTTGAATAGAGAAATAGTCCCTTTGAACAGGCCGTAGCAATCGAGATACCTCTGGGCGACTCTTATGGCGCGGCCCAGGCTGCCATTTCCCTCATCGGTGTCGACGAAGAGAACACTCAACTCGCATGGAGACGGCAGGATGCCGGCGGCTGCTAGATGCAGAGTAGCCTCAGCGATTTTCGCGCCCGTCCCTCCCACCGCGATCAGGTAACAGCTCATATGATTTCCTCCTTCAGGCCACAGCCTCAGAAAAAGCGCAGTGCGGATGCACCGGGCGGCGTGTATTTGTAACTAACGGGCGAGAACATGACCGTGGCAAGGTAATAGAACCCCGCCCCACCCAAGAAATAGAAGAGCGTCGGGATGTGGGCGTTGACCGACGCCGCCGGACCGAGGAACACTGCGGCAAATGCCGCTAGAATGGTGACGGCCAGCCAGAGTAGCCAGATCAGCCGCTTGCTCCGGGCGACCGGGATGGCCACCCGGAAGGCCCACTGGGCGAGCGCATACCACGCTAGAGTCGCCACCAGAGAGACCGCCATCACGATCAGGGCCCACTTGCGGAAGTCTTCCCGATACTCGTCGCCGGAACCACTGGCCGGAACCACGTTCCATTGCTGGAGCAAGGGCTGGCTGGAAATGGCCATTAGGTATATCAGCCCAAAGAACAGAGCGTACAAAACAACGATTCCGATCAGCTCGATGATTATCTTCTTCATAGTCGCGAAACCTCAGGTCGCTTTGACATAGAAGTACACGATCCCAATGGGCGGTTGTTTGCCGTTAAACGTTGCATCCCGCAGGTCCTGAAGGAACACCGCGAGGTTGAGGGTGCGGCCCACCCCTTTGGGAGTAAAGCCTTGACGCGCCACGAGTTGGTCCACCTCGTTAGACGCCAAGCTCCACGCCAGAACAGACTGGGGAACCTGGAAAGCATTCTCGGTCGGGAAAACTCGGACTTCGAAACGGTAGTCGCGCCCGGTTCTTAGTTGATCGCGCAACAGCTTCAGCCGGAGCTTTAGGTGATTGCCTTCGAGCTTGATGGACTGGACATCCAGAGCCTGTGCAAGCCCGGCGTCCGGCTCGAAAGAGCCGTTGGCGCCAGGGCGCTCGCCCTTAACCTCGGCGCGCAAGGATTTCTCGTCGAGATTAAGGCCACTGTGAATCAGGTTGCAGTCCAGGAGCGGCTCTATCACATCAGCTTCTTCGGCTTTCTTACCGCTCAAAGAAGGTACTTGCAACTGCACAACACGCTTGTCTCCGCCGGAAGATCTCGGCATGAGGTTGCTTTCGAAGCTAAAGCCCACCTGCATGGAGCCGTGATCAACCTGCGTGGCAAGCGTTTCCACAGGACGTTCGGCGAATAAGACTCGCCGCGTATGCGGTAACAAATCATGAAACCGCTCGTCAATCCGCTTCAGAAATTGCCCGACGTCGGCTAGCGGCCCGAAAACAAGAATGTAGTACGGCAGCGTGCCGTTGTGAATGATACTGCGTTCGCGGCCACCCTCTTCGCCTAGTTCGAAAACTTTGCCGATGAAACGAGTCTCGATTCCGAGCACCGCCACCGCGGGAGTGACGGGCGCCGACCCGGCTGTTCCGGTCAGGCGCATCCCGGCCAGGTAACGTTCGTTGAGGCGGCTGGAAAGCAAATCGACGTCGGCCCGGCTTTGAAACAGGTCCGTCACCACGACCGTAAGGTCCTTTATGTTGGAGGCCCGAAACACTTCGTCGATTTGGGTTGTTGATTCGCTGTAGAATTTCGGGTCCCGCACTTCCACGCGGTCCTTGGCAGGAATTTCCGTCACGTGCGCACCAAACTTCCACCACTTCACCTGGCTCGTCTTCCACCCACCTGTCGTGGCGATGCCTGCCAGTTGCTCGACCACGGGCAGGTACCGATCGTCGGGGCCGCCCGCGAGAAAGCCTCGCATCGAGCCCGAGGCGTCCAGAAAGAGATTCACGTTGATGCTATCCGATGGCTGCAACGCGTTTTCCCAGGGATGGTGCGGCGGCCAGTTTGCGTTGATGGGCTCCTCAAAGGAGCACGAAGCGAGCATGCACCCAACTGCCATTAGGAACACCGTTAGCTTCGCGAGGGATAGTGTTTTTCGCATCTTACGATCCATACGCAGTCCTCGCCTTTCCCGAGTTAGCCGGGATCTCCCACCAGGCAACCTGCAACTCTTCCGATTTCCTGGCAACAAGACACACCCCACGGACATGCGGAATCCACCCCATGAGGGTATGCTCATTACAGTCGTCTAGATTACTTTGGAGAGCTTCAGACTTGCCGGCGCCACACACCACGGGCGCCCCGGGAGCGTCTTGGAATCCAAAGACAACCCCGTTACGGGGAACAGCGGGCATTGAATTTCTCAATTCCAACCCGCATGAGATTTTCCGAGTTCCTTCCGCTGTGAGCACCCAGACCTCCTTCGAGGCGTTCACACACAGTTCGTTTCTAACGCCCAGATCAACGAACGAGCCCGGGGAGAACATTCGAGACTCGAAGTCGATGCTCTGCGACAAGCGCGCCCCAAGATAGTGCCCGCGATCTCCGATCGCGCCGAAGACGTAAGCATAACTGGAATGTGCGGAGGTCTCGACGGTGAGGGGCACGACGCCCGGTGCAAGATTCACCACCTCGAGCCTTGGCCGAAAGTCAAACGCATGGAACTCGAGGGGAAAGTCCGCCGACTGGAGTTCACCGCGGGCTACCTGATACCAATACAGGCGGCGAGAAGTGCAGAAGCAAATTGAATCGCCCCGCGCCGCCGGCCCCACCACAACGGTACTGTCGTCTATATCTTGCTTTCGCGGTTGCCCGTCGAACGGTACTACCACCAGCTTCTGCTTGCCCTCCGAGCTTTCCAAAAACGCCACGCCTCGCGACCATGCCGCGACAGCAACGTAACGGTCCTCCTGCCGGCTGCATACCAGAAAGTCATTTCCCGCCGGACGATAAAGCGACTTTGTCCGCCTGGGGTTAATCAGCGAAATCGCGAGAACCTCGTGAGACTTGAGGACTATTAAATAGGGCTCTTCCGTCGAGCTGGCTTCGTCCGGATAGATCGCGAAGGGCGCCCGCGCGAAGGATGCCTCGGGCAGGTGATTCCAACACTGGCCGTGGCCGTTCGGGCTAACGCGATGGATTTCGCCTTCAGTGGTAAGAAACCAGAGATACCCTTGGCAGAAACGGGGCCTCACCCAGGTGGAATATTGCAGACGAGCTATTTGCGGCGAGCCGCAATCGGCCCACTCGCGAAACTCTTCGGGACCCAGCTCAGCCCCGCAGCCGCGGCACCAGTGCCCCTCAGGCCGATTGGGTACCCCGCATTTTGCACAATGGCGCACCGGGCAGCCGCAGGAAGAGCAGTAGCTATGCCCCTGAAGGATACTCGCGTCGCATCTGGGATTTGGGCATTTCATATAAATGCCGTGCAAGATTGCGATTTGTCAAATGGCCAGATCGGCCATCTTCCAGGGCCGATGTGAACATGCAGCTGCATTATTGTAGGAAATCAGCGGCAGGGCCGCGGACTTGTCGCGGCCCTGCGCGTCAACAAGCGGTTTCCAGTCAATCATTCGAGTCTTCCACAATGACAATCAGGCTCTTATCCTGGAACGCGAACGCTTGATTCACGCGGCCACGGACGCGAATTCTTTCACCGCGTGTGGGCACCGCCTTAGGCGTAATCACCGTAATCTCTCCTGTCTCATCCTTCAAAACGAAATATCGCAGGACGAGCAAGTTTGCGCTCTCTTCGACTTGGCCCTCGACCGTAACCTCGTGTCCGTCAAATTGTCGCGGATGGTCCAGTATCTGCTTGATTTTTGTAGGGGGCGCCAAATTGCAGGCCATTAGGAGAAGAGTCAGGCCTGCTGCACAATAGGCACGGAGCTCTGCGTGAGTCTTCGATCGACCTGACTTACCCACCGCGCCTCGCCTCCATTCATTGTATGCGAGTCGATTGCTGTCTCGAGAGAGCAACTGTCAGGATAGCTTCAGGTCCGGTTAAGTTCTTGCCGTCTCCGCATTCCGCCGGAGCCTGCCTTATATACCAGCCTGCCCATGAAGTCAACTCTATTCGTGATAACCCTTAACTGCGTCGATAACAGCAGGCGCTGAAGGGAACGGCTAGACGCCCCCCTTTCGGCGGACCGTTGGCTCGTGGGAGGTGCATGGCCGTGCGCCCGGACATTGTTCACTCCCGTTAACCGTAGTTTAGGTTGTCCTGACCGTCTGAAATGAAACTCCCTCAGCGGTTCAATGTCGGCACGACTTGCGTCGTAATAGCTGCCGGCCCAGCGCCGGTCTGCGCATTCCAGACCTTGACCTGAATCTGGTCTCCACGGTTGAGCCTACGGTTCTCTGACCCGTACGCCCCGCCGAATCCCGTCACCTCGATCTCCGTATCGGTCCAGCGGGACACGCTCAGCACTACCGCGTACGCATTGGGAACGCCGACGCGTCCCGCCACCCAATCCCGAGTCACTTCCGCGATCTCCAAGTAAGGTGTGGTTTGGTTAATCGAGGCGGGACGAGTACCGAATCCTTGACCCGTGATGATGATGACTTGGCTTGCTTGCGGTGCGATCGGGGTCACTGCCGTAATGTGTGGCGCGATGAGGTCATTGCCTGTCCCTGTGACGGTCAGTTCATAGGAAGCGGGCCCGGCGCCCGTCTGCGGATTCCAGACGTGAATCGTGAGACGGTCCCCGCCGTTCAGCGTCCAGTGATTTCTTCCGTAACCCCCGCCCAGTCCGATCACGTCGATCTCGTGCGGCGCCCACCGCCCCACCTTGATTGTAGCTGGCGGAAAGTTATCCGGGACCATAGCCTCAATTGTGGTTATAGTCCGTGCAACCCAACTCACAGTCTCGTTCACCAGATCCAGGTAGATCGAGTCCTGGTCAGTGGGCTGAGTGCCGAAGCCTTCTCCTTTGATCGCGAAGGTCTGGTCCGCCCGTGGATACACGGGCGTTACCGAGGTGATCCGCGGCGGCGTAAGGTCCTTGCTGGTCGTGCCAACAGTCAGATCGTAGTAAGCAGGGCCAGCTCCGGTTTGGGTGTTCCACACTCCTACGCTGACGATATCGCCCGCGTGAAAAGGGCACCGGCCATTCGAAGGCCACCGGAATCCGGTCACCACAATCTCGTCGTCCGTCCAGCTCGCCACGTGCAGCGAGGGATCCTGCATTTCCGGAGTAACGACGATGCCACAGCTCCGGCTGATTGCCGAGTCTTGAATAACTACCCGCCCTTCGTCAGCAATTCGGGAGGGTGGATAATTGCCGAAGTGCCTCCCCCTGATGATCATTTTCTCGGTTGCTCCAGCGACGAGCGGCGAAACCGAAGTGACGGCGACCGCGTTGCCCTCGCACGGAGCGTCGAAAGTGATCAGAGCACCGTGCGAGTCGAGGAAAAACGCGTGATTGTTTCCAGCTTTGTCCGCGTAGTGGCCGACCAATGCTCCGCCAGGTTCATCACTTGCCGTGACCACTTCGCAGCCCACCGAGTCCTTGGGATGAACCTTCAGCTCCGGCAAGCTTATCTCTTTGGGTTGGTCGTAGGTCGTTATGGCGCCGTCCGCGTCGCGCTGGAAACCATGTTCTTTGCCGGACTGATACGAGTGGGCAAGCCCGCTGTTAACGACCTTGGGCGGATCGCTATACTTACCCGTAACAACGCCGGAATCGTTGATACTTTCGGGGATCGTGTCGCCGCCACCTGGAACGTCAAATGCGACGAATCGCCCTGTCCTGTCGCGGAGGAAACCATTTCGCACGCTCTCCGTGTCGATGAAGTAACCCGTAATCGTGTCGCTATCGTTCACGCTGGCGGCCACCGTGCCCTGTCGATAGACCATCTCTGGGTGTCCCTTCCACACGGGTCGAATAACATCTGTGCCGGCTCCAGGGGCGTCAAGGGTGGTGATGACGCCACTTCGGTCGCGTACAAAACCGTGGTGTTCGCGCCTGGGGTCGAGGTAATACCCGACTATCGTGCCGTCATTGTTCATGTCCGTAACGAAGGTGCCTTGCCGTAGCTGCGGACCGCTCCCCGGGGCATCGAACACCGTGATTCGCCCGAGGGCGTCACGCACAAAGCCGTGCGCCGCCGCGATCGAGTCAACGCAATACCCGGCGATTTCGCCGTGCCTGTTGATGGCCGTGGGAAAGGTACCTCGCGCCACAGGAAAGGATATCGGGAAGCTGGGCTGCAACCAGACCAGCACAAGTGCCGACGCCATTAGCCCTGCTGCTATCAATAATAGGATTCGGCGCATCATTGATATGATCACCGTAAGCGAAATGGTTCCCGGCAGACGCGTTACGGGCTGCGCTCCGCCACAACTCTCGCGACGTCTCTCGAAACTTCCCTCTCCATCCGTCCGGCCTGCTTCTGAAGACT